>JAYWDA010000063.1:0-4322 GCA_043780105.1 Pseudobdellovibrionaceae bacterium
ACGCTAAAAAAGCTTAGCTATTCATTTTGGATAAATTAAGAAAGTGCGGCATGAAAAATGACCGCACTTTTTTTTTGACGTGATAAATTGTCTTTTTCCTCTGACTCAGCGAGAATTTCCACATGTTTTCAAAATTAAGTGAAGTTGAATCCAGGTACGAACAGGTCAATATGGCGCTTCAACGTCCTGATGTTGCATCGGACATGAAGCAGTACCGCCAGTTGATGAAAGAGCTGTCAGACCTTGAAAAAGTCGTTTCAATCTACCGCGATTACAAACAAAAAAACGAAAGCTTAAAAGCCAGCAAAGACATGCTTTCTTCTGAAAGCGATTCTGAAATGCGCGAAATGCTGCGCGAAGAAATTCGCGATCTGGAAGAGCAAATTCCAGCCTTAGAATCAAAACTTAAACTTTCCTTAATTCCGAAAGACCCTAAAGATGATAAGAATATTATCTTGGAAATTCGCGCCGGAGCGGGCGGCGACGAAGCAGCGCTTTTTGCTGAAGAAATTTTCCGTGGGTATTCTTATTTTGCGACCAAGCAAGGCTGGAAAGTCGAAATGATGTCTTACTCGGAAGGTAACGTTGGCGGAGCCAAAGAAATCATCGCACATGTGACGGGCGATTCAGTTTTTAGTAAGTTAAAACATGAAAGCGGAGTGCACAGGGTTCAGCGCGTTCCAAAAACTGAAGCGCAGGGCCGTGTTCATACATCAACGATCACTGTGGCGGTTATTCCTGAAGCTGAAGTGAATGAAATTAAAATTGAAGATAAAGATATTACGATTGATACCATGCGCTCCAGCGGCGCCGGTGGACAGTCCGTAAATAAAATTGAATCAGCCGTTCGGATCCATCATTTGCCAACAGGCCTGATGGTGCATTGCCAAGAAGGAAAATCACAAGGCGCTAATAAACAGCGAGCTTTTCAAATCCTTTTCGCAAAACTGCAAATGCTTGAAGATGACCGCGTTCGCCAACAAGCTTCCGATGCAAGACTTGATCAAATCGGTACTGGCGACAGGTCTGAGCGCATTCGAACTTATAATTTCCCCCAATCCAGAATCACGGATCATCGAATCGGCCTGACACTTCATTCACTGGATGATGTGATGAAAGGCAGTTTCGAAAATTTGATTGATCCTTTAATTGCCTACTTCCAAGCCGAAGCCCTTAAAAGACAGACGGGAAGTTAAGAATGGAAATCAAAGCGGTCTTAGATAAAACTATCAAGTTTTTTAAAGACAAAGGTTTTGAATCTCCACGCCTGCACGCAGAACTACTTTTAGCGCACTCATTAAAAATTGAACGTATTCAGCTTTATTTAAAATTTGAACAAATTCTGACTGAAGCTGAACTTACGGCAGCTCGCGAACTCGTCAAACGCTACGTGCAAGGCGAGCCTGTCGCTTACATTGTGGGCGAGCGCGGATTTTTTGGTCATATTTTTAAAGTGGGTCCTGGCGTTTTAATTCCAAGGCCTGAAACTGAACATTTAGTCGAAGAAGCCATCGACTGGATGAAAAAAAATCCTCAAGAAAAATTGACGGTGGTTGATCTGGGTTGTGGAACAGGATGCATCGGCCTAAGTGTACTTAAAGCCAATCCTACGGCACACCTAATTGCGGTCGATATTTCAGAAACTGCACTTAATTTTGCAAAAGAAAATGCTGTTAGCTTAGGCGTCGCAGATCGCTGCCGATTTCTTTTATCAGATGCTGAAAACGTTGATCTTGTACTGATTGAAGTTAAAAAAGCCGGCGCTGATAAAATTCATCTACTGTTATCAAACCCCCCCTATATTTCTGAAACAGATACGGAAGTGCAAAAGTCTGTGAAAGATTTTGAACCATCCGAAGCATTATTTGCCAAAGACGATGGATTATCTAAATTAAGAAAGTGGTCAGAGCTTTATTTACCGTTTTTATCTCAGCCCGGTTTGATGCTGATGGAAATGGGATACCGACAAGGTCCCGATATGAAAAAACATTTTGATCAATTAAAATTTAAATCGGTGTCGATTAAAAAAGATCTTTCAGGCCACGACCGAATCATTAGAGGTGAAATTCATGGATAATATGGCAGTCCAAGGCGGACATAAATTAAACGGCGAAGTTTCTACCAGCGGCGCTAAAAATGCAGCCCTTCCAATTTTTTTCTCAACAATTCTGGCTGAAGGCGAACATAAATTTAGCAATGTTCCAAAGCTTAAAGATATTGAATCAACAGCCAATCTGCTTGAAAGCTTAGGTTGTAAAACTCAGCGAGACGGAAATAATTATTCTGTTAAAGTCTCAACTCTAAAAAACTTTGAAGCCCATTATGATTTAGTTCGTAAAATGCGCGCTAGTATCTTGTGCTTGGGTCCCATGCTGACAAAGTATGGCGAAGCGGTTGTCTCGTTACCTGGTGGATGTGCGATCGGCACAAGGCCCATCGATTTGCATCTTGATGGCATGAAAGCACTTGGTGCAGAAATCACGACCAGCGAAGGCTATGTGACAGCGAAAGCTAAAAAATTAAAGGGCGCTAATTTTCTATTTGAAACCTGCACCGTCGGCGGAACAGAAAACGTTATGATGGCAGCGACTTTGGCCGATGGAACAACAGTCTTAGAAAATGCTGCTAAAGAACCAGAGATTGTTGATTTGGCAGATTACTTAAATAAAATGGGCGCAAAAATTTCGGGCCAAGGTACCAGCGTTATCACCATTGAAGGCGTTGAAAAGTTAAAGCCTGCTGAACATTCGATCATGCCAGATCGAATCGAAGCTGGAACTTTGTTGATGGCTGGCGCAATCTCTGGCGGCGAAGTGATCGTTAAAAATTGCATGACAGCACATCTTGAACACTTAATTCAAAAAATGAAAGAGTGCGGATTTAAAATTGATTCTGGAAAAGATTGGATCAAAGTTTACCCCGCAAAGACTTGGGAATCGGTTGATATTACAACGGCCGCCTACCCACTTTTTGCAACAGATCTTCAGGCGCAGTTTATGGCTTTAATGTCTGTGGCCCACGGAACAAGTGTGATCACAGAAACTATTTTTGAAAATCGCTTTATGCACGTCCAAGAATTAGTACGCTTGGGCGCAGATATCTCTCCAAAAAGCCGCGTTGCTGTTGTGCGCGGACGACCGGGGGGATTAACCGCAGCGCCCGTGATGGCAACGGACCTTCGCGCTAGCGCCAGTCTTGTGTTGGCAGGGTTAGTTGCTAAGGGTGAAACCGTAGTGAATCGAATTTATCATTTGGATCGTGGTTACGAAAACCTTGAAGGTAAGCTGTCAGCATTGGGTGCGAAAATTTCTCGCCGGGCCTAAAGAGGCAAAAAAAAAGCTCTGAGGGGGGCTCAGAGCTTCGGGGTAATTCTGTCTTAGTTCAGGAGGGGAATCGAACTAAGAGGTTATAATCTGTGGTTGCGATCGGGCTTTTTTAAGCGACCAGGTTGAGACCTGTTCTTTGGTTTCGGGAGGGGGTCCTTAGAGCCAAAGTTATTTTGCAGGTCCAACTGGCTGCAAAGCCCAAAAACTTTCACAAAAGTTTATTTTGTAATCCATCCTAAACCTGGAGTCGGTGAACTTTCGTTAGCTGCTGCTTCTGCAGTTGCGGAAACCGCCAAAACTGCCAAGATATAAATAACGACAAGAGCTTTTTGAATCATTTGAAACCTCCTCTATGCTTAGTTACAAATTAGTTAAGCAAAGCGCGTGCCAAAAAGTTCGACAGTCTGTTGAAACCTATTGGTATTCCAGGACTTTTTGCTGGAAATAGCCAATCCATTTTGGAACTCAAACCCAGAATGGAACCATATTTCAGGACCAAAGAGGGGATCCGAAACCCTGTATAGTCGGTGCATGAAATCACCAGTAAAATAATAAGGTCATGACGAATACAGAAGTTCAATGGGTCCTTCGCTCGGACCAGGGAAAGTTACGCGGTCCATTCAGTACGCAAGTCGTATTGAAAATGATCCGCGAAGGACAAGTTAGCGGTGAAGAAAAAATTGCCCGTTACCCTGGCGGCAAATGGATTTCTATTTCTCAGGAGCCTGAGTTCTATGATCATTTGCTGGGCGCTTTAGAAAACGATGTCGTTGAAGCAAAAAAAGAAACGACCTTTCGCCAGAATGATGAAGAAACCATTCTTCCTGATAGCGTGATTCCACTTTTGAATTTGAAAATTGAAAAGCCTGCCCCTGTTGAGTCAAAAGTTTCTGTTAGAGAAGAAAAAAAATACAGCCCGCCTGTGATTGAGCTTTCAAATTTGAAGCAAATGGAAAAGCAAACTCGCTTACGTCTGATGTGGAAACCGCTTCTTGG
>JAYWDA010000064.1:0-2558 GCA_043780105.1 Pseudobdellovibrionaceae bacterium
AGACTTTAGACGAGGCCACGGCTGATCTGAATGCCCGAGTCGCGACCTGCCTTCGCAAGTAAAATTCTGCTCAAATACTCAACAGTAAATTTAAGGTTGGCGTTAAAAGACGCTGTGCTTCCTAATTTGGGGCGAAAAATCCCTAAGTATTACAATAACTTGTCTATGTTTAAGTTAATGTAAGATTTTTTGTTGCAAAAAATTCATGCTTCATACTTAATGAGTCAGTTCCAAATTGGCACTTATCCATTGGATCTGAGGGAGAGAAGCATGAAACCAGTATCTGAAAAGCTTGTGAAAGAGTGCAAAGACCGACTCCTCCACACGAAGAGTGAGATTCTGAATCGCGTGAAAGAGGCTCGTTTTAATTTAGACACCAATGATGACAAAGGTGGCGACGAGGCCGATCAGACAGTGCGTGTGCTGGCTGAGCAAGAATTCTTGAATATGCACGATCGCCTGCGAACTCAATTGATTGAGATCGAAAGTGCCTTAGCCCGCGTCGAAAACGGCAGCTTCGGAATTTGTGAAGAAACCGAAGAAATGATTGAAGCTGAAAGGCTGAGAGCGATTCCCTGGACCCGCCTCAGTATCGAAGGCGCCGAAATCCGCGAATCTGTGGATAAGCGGTACGCTCGGTAATCAGCTGCGCTCGGTAACCAGCTACGCTGAATCACTGGATTTTCAACTTGAGATTTAAATCAAAAAAGGGACAAGCGATGAGTTTGTCCCTTTTTTATTTTGTCTTAAAAAGAGAACCTTTCTGGATATTTTTAAAATCCTCCAAGGGGAATGCTAATTTGAAAAAAGTCCCTGGGGGATTAATGAAGCAAATGAGTGTCGTGATCAGTGCGGTCAGTCGGGTCAGTTAACGAAAAGCTCGTCAGGAAACCAAACAGCTATTTCAAACTCTTTGGAAGTCGGAGCACCCTCAACCGGTAGCGCGCCTGCTGTTCCAGCCTGGAAAAAGTGTTTACTGAAACCTGAAATTCATAATGCTGTACTGAAAGCGATCTAGCCTTTATCTCGCATGCGCTGGCGACTTAAAGCCAGCCAACCACAAAGCTTAAAAAGCACCCGCGCGCCGACGTTACCATCCCAAGGGTCGGCGCTTTCTGGCAAGACTCCTCCGCTGGAAACTTCATTGATATCAAAACCAATAATATTTCTGCCTGATCTGTAAAGATGATTAAATAAATAATAAATCTGATCCATTTGAAGGCCTCCAGGAACAGGTGTTCCTGTGTGCGGACAAAACGATGGATCTAGGCCATCAATATCAAACGAAATATAAACATTTTGTGGAAGCTCAGAAATAATTTCTTCGCAAAGATCTTTCCACGTGGTGCCTTCAAACAAACGGCTTTTTAATTCCAAATCAAAAAAGGTGCGAATATCTTCGCGCGAATCAATCAAATCAAATTCTTCTTCACAAAAATCTCTGATTCCGACTTGGACAAGCTTGGCTGGTTTCCAAGGAGCATTCATAACATTGTTCATGATAGACGCGTGTGAATGCGTAAATCCTTGATAGGCTTTTCTTAGATCTGCATGGGCATCAATATGCAAGATTCCGAACTCGCCTTGGCAATTTTCAGAAATAGCACGAAGGGCGCCAAAAGGTGTCGAGTGATCGCCACCCACCAGGCCAAGCCCTTTTCCGCTGGCCAAGATTTTTTGGCATTGAGTGTAAACCCAATCCGTCATTTTTTCGCAGGCACCATTTACTTCGGATCGCAATTGATCCATCTTTTTTTGATCAGAGCTTTGGCCGTTAATCAAACTGATCAGTTCTTGGGCTTTGGCTTTAAACGCATCATTTGATTTTTTAAGGGCCGCTGGAAATTCCTGCATAAAATAGCCAACTTCGTAAGCCTTGCCAGTTTCGAAGTCGAAAAGATCTACTTGCTCGCTGCCTTTGCGGATCAGTTGAGGACCCCAAGAAGCGCCGGCTCCATAAGAGGTCGTCACTTCCCAAGGCACCGGAAGTAAGACAATGTCGGCATCGGCTTCTTGAACCGGTAAACCAAAGATGCCGAAGTCGGCAGAAATGGCAGCATTTGGATCGTAAGATTTATTTTTTTCCATGGATTAAGCCTCTGTTTTGATTATGACTTTTTTAAATTAGGAGGATATGAAAAAACACCTGATTCTGAAAACTTGTGCAAGGCATAAAACCCATTGCATTAAACTTGATTATTTACCGTGATTCCCCCAAGTTAAGGCCGTCGCGGCGACCCGGGCAAGTGGTTCATCGCGAGCTTGTGACAGCTAGATTTCAGTTATCTTTTAAGTGACGGCATCAGTGTTTGTAACGGAGGAATGAATGAAGCGACACCTTGTTTTGTTTTTAGGTCTTTTTCTGACGTCAGTTCTGGCGGGAGCGGCAAAGCCGAATCCTGCGGCGCCTGTGGGCGGCACTTTTAACCTTAATTTATCATTTGAGCCTGCAATGCTTCATCCGATCATGAGCACGGATGGAACGTCCCAAGACGTCAGAAAATTCTTGGGCGATTCTTTGCTAGGTCGTGATCCTGAAACTTATGCCTGGAAACCAC
>JAYWDA010000065.1:0-2013 GCA_043780105.1 Pseudobdellovibrionaceae bacterium
GTTTTGAAGTTCGCCAATTTCTAATAGTTTTATCGGCAACATCTAAGTATGAAATTAAATCACGATCATTTATTGCAGCTGAAGTCTCAAGGTCTTCCATTATCTGAGCTGCGCTTGAAGCTTCAATAGGATTAAGCTTTCTAGCACCCATTTTGTCCCTCATTTTCTGTAAACTAGTCTCTTTATCCATCTTATTACTCCTATTTTATCGTCATTTTACGGAAAAACATAAATAGTTTTACCGAATCTAGACTATTCTTTTGCCAAAAGTGGGCCAAAAAAGCAATGGATTAGAAGGAATATAGAAGATTTACAGGTTTTGATGTGTCTATATTCGATACAGGCGGCTTTTTTTTGAAATTTACAATACCCATAATATCTCAAAATAAGACAGTCGCTCATTTTTTACCACCAGTTATAAGCGGGAACCGGATAGTAAAAACACTGGAAGCACCATGGGGTGTGTCCTGCCCATGGGCTATTAAAACTGCACCAGTGCCTGTCGCCAAAGTTTTCAAGAGATCAGGTGAGGCCCTAAATTGATGAGCGTCTCTGGCAGTTCCTTCGCCAACCACTTCCGCAGCGTCGATGTCTTTTGTATTTGTGATTCGCTGGGTGGTTTTTTGAATGTCTCTAGTCCCAAAGCAGCGCGCGAAAAATTCCGCAGAATCTGGATCATTAATTCTTAGAACGATTTTTGTCGCCGCATTGTCGGTGATTCGATTTAGAAAACCTGGTGAAACTTCGATTACATCGCCAATGCTCTGGTGAGAAAAGTGCAATGCAAATCCAGCGGATCTGGCTTTTGAAATTAGATCTGCAAATTCAGAACATGCAAACGATGCAAACTCGTCGAAGTAAACTGGGACGAGCTTTCTATGAGTCGCACCAGCCCGTTCTCGATGTGCTGTCCCAGCTAAATAATTTAAGTGATTAATCACAAGTTTTCCTAAAACCGTAACGATCTGTGGTGACATAAGGCTTTGAAGTCTGAAATAAATCACAGCCCCTTCTTGTGCGTTAGAAAGATTAATTTTTGAGTCTTCATCAGGTGAAAGTATTTTTCCAAGATGACCCATAGTCAAAGACCTGACCTGATCCCGAAGCCCAGAAAGGTCTTGAAATTCTTTGATCGCCACAGACTGGGGAAAATCATCAGACTCTACGAATGCAGAATATGAATCCGGATTTTCAAGATATTTTGCAACTTCAATAAGTTTTGGATTTTTCGAATTAATTTCAAAATGCAATTCGAAAATTCTTTGCAGGGCGCACAGTGCCTTTGACTTGTAATACTCCTCACTCCAGGTTAGCGACGAAAAAAGTCTTTGTGCTGATTCAAGAGGTGAGCCAATAGAGAGAGGGTCATAGCCAATGGAATTCATGTCGCTTAAATCAAATACTTTTAAGCGTTCAAAAGGAACCCACGAAACAAGTTGTTCTAAAAATGAATGGTCGCCTTTTGCATCGAGAATGATGCTGCCAAGGCCCCGTAAAACATCTTGTTTTAGGAAGTTAAGAATAACACTTTCAGTTTTTCCAGAGCCAGTAGCTCCAAGAATATGAACATGACGAGTTCTAATTTGATCTGGAAGATAAATTTTTTCATCCAGATCTGATTCATGCCCCAAAAGAACAGAATTTTCGGTGTGAATCAAAAGATCGGAGGGAACTTCTTTTATGCGCTGAAGGCGTTTCCGATTGTTTTTTGCACCTGGCGAATAAATATAAAATAAAATGAGAGATAACAGAGTCAGAACTAAGACAGAAATTGATAAGAACAAAGCTCGATCAAATCTATTCAGAGAAGCATAGACGTCACAAAGCCACAAACTCAATAAACCAAACGGTAACAGTAAAAGAGTGGAATAATTTGAGTCGGTCATTATCTTTTTCCTGGAAAGTAATCTGTAAGTTCTACGAAAAATTCCGTCATTGGATTCAAAGTCAAAACTTGAGAATTATTTTGCGCGACGGTAATCTCTGATTGAAACTCTTGCATAAGCCCGGCAG
>JAYWDA010000066.1:0-3263 GCA_043780105.1 Pseudobdellovibrionaceae bacterium
TAACCGCGAGATCACCCGTGAATATTTAAAGTCTCAAACGAAAGGTGCTGCTCATGATAACAAACCAGTTGCTAAAATCCCGCCAAAAGCAGCAGCTAAAAATGACAAAAAGAAAGACGCTCATAAAATCGCACAAGTTGCAAAGCCACAATTAAAAATCGATATTATCCCAGCGGCTGCAAGGCAGGGGCTTTCTCCTTCTGATCATTCTCAAGCTCCTAAATTAGCAACAAAAAACCAGAACACTCAGAAGAACGCGACAAATACAGATCCAAATGCAGAGCCGAAAAAAGAAGATGATAAAAAGAATATGACGATCGCAGAATGGCGTCAGTTGTTATTCGCGCAGCCTTCTTTAGCCAACGTTAATAAATTCTTAGCAGCTTATAGAGCCAAAGAAGTAACACCCCAAGATTACTATCAAGTTTCCCAAGAATTAGTTGTTTCTGAGAAGCCAGAAAATCAAGCGGCTGGTCTTTATGCGGTTCAAGCGGCGCCCAGCGCAATAAGTTTTGCAATCGTTGCTAAGAATTTAGCAAAGTTGACCGCAGAAAATCGAGCCACTGGTCAACAAATTCTACTCAGCTACAGCCAGCCTGCGCGAGTGGGTTACTTGTCACAAGTTCTTGAATCAACAGATCCAGAAGTTGTGAAACAGGCTGCTGACACAATCACTTACGGATTAGCTCAAGTTAAAAAAGGTCATGCTCCTCAAGATTCAAGAAATGTTCGTGGCGCTGAGACCGCTTCTGCAACAACAAGCCTAGAAACCTACGGTCGATTCTTACAGGTTTTCGAAAACTGGCAGCAAAGTGGTGATCAGACTTTAATGGGTCTAGCTCAGAATTTTTTAACCACTTGGAATTCTTAATCATCAAGGCTTTTTAGCAGTCAAGACTTGTCCCTAGCATCGAATTCAGGTCCAATAGTTTCGATGCGTTTGATGTTTTTTATCGTCATCTTATTAGGTTTCTCTTATGCCCAGGCCGAGCGTTTTATTCCTCGTCGAATGAGTGAATCAGATCGTCGTTTGGCTCTTCAAATTTTAGGTTTTGGTTCCGCCAGTAAAATTTTATCTAGTCCTTTTCCCTTGGGCGGCCATCCTGGTTTTGAGGTGGGCTTAACAACCGAATATTTACAAGTGCAAGACTTAGCAAGTCTGGGCGATAAGTCGACCCGTAATCGCGAGCTAAACTTTAATAGCTTCTCGGTCGCCAAAGGATTATTTTATAATATCGATGCTGCTTTTCAATTCACGCCGGCTTTCCAAAAAGAAGATGTTTCGTCCTATGCAGGGCAGGTTCGATGGGGCTTTTATGAATTTCCATTTATTCCAGGTGGGCTTTCGCTGGTTATAAATCGAAGTGATACAAATTACGGGAATCTTTTGAATACCAGAACGACGGGTCAAGATCTTGTAGCGACGGTGGTCGTTGAAGATGTCAGTTTGTATTTTGGCGTTGGAACAGCAAATACGGTAGGAACTTTTAGCGGTGGAACTCAAACCGGGACATCGACTGAAAGCACGACAGATTTATGCGTTGGTGCTTCCGCGTACTGCGCGTCCGCAAATGAAGAGATGAGTCAGGCGCATACGCTTTTTGGAATCAGTCTGTCTTTTAATCAGCTTTTTGCAGCCTTAGAAATTGATCGTTATTTTTTGTCGACTTATTCCGCAAAAGTCGGCTGGCGATTTTAACTGGAATTTTTTCTCTTAAAAAATATTAAGTACGGGCCTTTTGAATCAGCTGGGTCGTCGATTTCCCGTCGACAAACTGCAACGAAAAAACTTCGCCACCCAAAGATTGAACGAAGCTAGCTCCGACGATGCTCTCAATCTTCCAGTCGCCACCTTTGACTAAAACACTGGGTTTGACCTCGTGAATTAGTTTTTCAGGAGTGTCGTCGCTAAAAATAACAACCGCATCAACACAAACTAAAGAGCTAAGGATTTCAGCGCGGTCATTTTCATTTTGCAACGGCCGGTCGTTGCCTTTAAGTCTTTTAACACTGGCATCGGCATTCACTCCGATAAATAAAAAATCACCTAAAGCACGCGCTTCTTTTAAGTATCGAACATGCCCGACGTGCAACAGATCAAAAACGCCATTGGTAAAAACGATTTTTTTTTGTCGAAAGGGACGAAGTTTTTCGCTGATTTGATCAAACTTAAAAACTTGTCCCACAAGGATTAGGCTCTTTCTAAGATCTGAGTTTGCGACAACGCGCCCACCAGATCACGTCGCATAAAAAGAGAAATTAAAGGCAGAGTAAAAATTCCGGTCAAAACAACAATGGCTGATCTTGCGATCACTGAAATTGCATATCCAGCTGTACCAACATCATTCGGGTGACCGATTCTGATGTCATAAGCCCACTCGCCAGGAGTTGCGCCTAAAAAGATTCGGTGTCCCACTAAATAAACAAAAGACACTAAGCCAAAGAGAGCCAACGTTGACATCAAAATCAGGCCACTTGATTCAGAACTGAATAAAGCGCTGGTGACATCGACTTTTGTAATACTTAAAACCACGATCATACAAAGTAAGGTCGCAGCTAAAACCAACATCGCATCTAAAATAAAAGCGCTGATATTTTGCAAGCCAGTTTTGTATTTAACAATCGGTGCCGTCCGAGGTGACACATTTGTTTTTGGAGTTTCATTCTTTTTAGAGCGCAGCGTTTGCAGAATTTCTTCAACAGCAGCGGACGAGTCATCCATATCAGGCATATTAAACTGAGTTTTGGTATTTCTAGGCAACGGGGGTCGCAAGGGCGAATCAATTTCTAAATGATCCTTTAAAAGATTCAGAGGGGCTTCATCTTTTTTATTTTTCTTATGAAAGCCTAAGCCTTCTGTTAACGGCTTAAATTCAAATTCTTCAAACGGATCTGCCACAACAAACCTCCTATGTCGGCCTAAGCCTCATCCCCGCGCATCAAATCAAACTCATACTTTAGGACGGAGACCAAAGTCAGGCAAGCCGTTTCAACTCGAAGGATCTGCCGACCCAAAGTGACAGGATCAAAGCCTAGGTTTTTTAAGTTTTCAACCTCTTGAGCGGAGAAACCTCCCTCACTTCCAACCAAGCACCAAATCTCCGTGATCTTTGAGCTTTTTCGGGACTTTAGGAAGCTAGAAATAGTGACCTGAGAGTCCCCCTCATATGAAAATAGACCCAAAGCCCCTTCAGACGGGTTAATTTGAGCCAAGATATTTTTAAATTCAACCGGCGCATGAATTTTAAGCAGTTCACCACGGC
>JAYWDA010000067.1:0-3718 GCA_043780105.1 Pseudobdellovibrionaceae bacterium
TATGACAATCCTTGGAGATATTTTCTTTACTTTACTGGGTTCCATGGTCGTTGCTTACTTTTCTCGCCGCCGGGAATTCCGAGCTGATGCGGGAGGAGCAAAACTTGCAACTAGTGGAAATATGGTTCAAGCTTTGCGCAAACTGCAAACGGTTTATGAATTGCCTTTGGATGCTCAAGAAGGTCGCAGAGATGCTCTGGCCACTTTACAAATTTCACATCGCGATAAGCCAGGCGCTTTAAGATCTTTATTTATGACTCATCCGCCTCTGGAAGAACGCATTGCTGCCTTGGAAAGACGTTCGTCTCATGCGGTTTAGATTTTTAAGATTAGGGGCTGGGGCGCTGCTGATTTTCAGCTGCGCCACTCATCCTTCCGTTGTCGCTCCCACGATTCCAGTTCCCCCGATTGTTCCGCAAATTTCAGCGGAAATTGCAGATCGTGCTCCCCGTTTTCTGACCTATAAAGCCAGTAGCCAGCTGAGCACCGAAGATTTAAAGGCTGCAATATACACTGATGCCGCCTTAGAACGTTGGCGAAAGCACACCCTTGCTTTACGCTTCATGGAGGCTTCAAAAGAAAAGCAAAAAGAAAGCTGTCCTTTTTGGCAAGAACTGTCAAAAGACGAAAGCTATCCTTTAAAGAAAGTGGCCTTACTCCATTTTGCAATTCAGTGTGGAACCGGTACAAAAATTACTTTAGATCTGAGCAACGAAGAAAAATCAATTTACGATGAGCTTTTAGCTGAAAAAGATTTTATCGACTCACAAAAAACAGA
This sequence comes from Pseudobdellovibrionaceae bacterium, assembly GCA_043780105.1. Classification (GTDB taxonomy): domain Bacteria; phylum Bdellovibrionota; class Bdellovibrionia; order Bdellovibrionales; family Bdellovibrionaceae; genus JAYWDA01. The sequence continues at coordinate 779 of JAYWDA010000067.1, forward strand.
AAAATTGGAAGATGATGTCACCGGCCTTTTGGAAAAAGCTAAATGGACCAGTCACTTCCAAGATCGCCAAGGTCTTTTTGAACAAGCTTTAGATAAAGCCAAAGCCTCAGGTGATAAAAATTTAATTTCATTGGCCGAAGCAGCCCTTTACAAAAGTTCGCCGAGGCTGAACCCTCGCCCTAAAGACACAGAGATGATGAGTGTCGCAGCTGATCACCGCTTATGGCGTGAATTTGAGCCAGCCTTAAAAATCTATCGCAATATTTTAAAAAATAAAAGCTCCACCGCCGAAGAACAGTTCGCAGCCCATAAGGCCATTCGACAAACTTTGAAAACGGCCGAACGTCGCAATGAATATATTGAGGCGACTGGAAATTTAGCACGGTGGACTTATCAATATTGGAAAGTGAGTCCCCACGATTCTTTGGCTCGAAAACGCTTTCATGATTCGCAATTATTGCTGGTCAGAACGTTATGGACCGAAGATCGAACTGAAGAGGCCCTTAAAACATTAAAGCGAACCGAACGTTGGCTGACCGGTGCTTTTCCAATGGATGAAGTGAACTTTGTGCGGGCTCGGATTTATGAAGAGCGAAAAGATTCCGAGCAGGCCCTGATTTATTTGCAAAAAGCTTTAGGTGAGAAATCGCCTCAAAAACCTTTACACGAAAAATTATTATGGGCGCAAGCTTGGCTGCTTTATAAGACTGAAAAATATCAAGAGGCCTTGGCTCCTTTAAAAGAATTGATAGAAAAAACTCAAGATAACCCCGAAAAAGCCAGGGCGCTTTACTGGACAGCCAGATCGCAGCTAAAACTTTTAAAATCCGATGAAGCTAAAACAACTCTGGCCCTTGCCATCAAAGAAGATCCTTTAGGTTTTTATGGCTTGCTGTCGCTTCGCGAGCTCAATGAAAAAATTAAACCTTTGCAATCCTCAGAACCTGCTGAAAAAGATGAGCGCCTTGCGGGATCCGCACCCAAAGATCTTTTGCCCCTGGCTATTTTATCAGATTGGCTGGTGGCCGTCGGTGAGAAAAATTTAGCGGAAAAAAGTTTGAATCGATTTTCGGATCACTTGCGAAAGTCCGGTTCAACGGATGAAACTTTGTGGCTTAAAGTTTTTAGTCAGTATGCCCAAGCAGGATCTTACCTGCCTCTGTTTTCAAACTTAACTTTGGTCAAAGCTGAAACCAGGGAATCTATTTTAGCGGCCCACCCAGAAATTTTATTTCCGCAACCTTACAAAAATGTGGTCGAAGCTGCAGGTGTTAAAGCTCAAGTCCCATCGGCATTGATTTACGCGATCATGCGGCAGGAGTCGGCCTTTAATCCGAAGGCTCGAAGTCCAATGGATGCTTATGGACTTATGCAACTGATGCCATCTGTCGCAAAGACCAGAGCGCATCAGAAAAATATGCCTTTTGAAAAGGCCACGGATCTTTATAATCCAGAAATTAATGTCGCATTGGGTGCCTTTGAATTGCAAAGCTTGCTCAGTCGGTATCAATCCCAGTACATCATGGCCATTGCGGCTTACAATGCCAGTGAAAAGGCCTTAAAAGGCTGGGTCAAACATCGGTATCGCCTGGACCCGATCGAGTTTATTGAAGAGATTCCTTATGAAGAGACCCGCGGCTATATTAAATTGGTTCTGCGTAACTACCTTTTTTATCTTCGCTTCAATGCCACCGAACCTTTCGAATTCCCCGAGTCTTGTTTAAAACTTGGACAATCTGAAAAGGCTTCGTCTCAACCTGAGACAGACTGAATTTCATCTTAATTTAGCCCTCGCTTGTCCGATAAGCATGATGGAGGGTTCACTCGATGAATTCGCTTCATTCGGTTTTGCGCTTGATGCTTGTGGTTGGTTTCTTCTTAGGAAGCCTGCTGGCATTTTATTCTTTCGAAGGGCAAGTCGAATCCGAAGAGCTGGCTTCCAGATCACAAAGCTCGGTGAAAAGTTCAACCAAATCAAAAAAAGATCCTGATGCTGACGGGCGCGAGCTCGAAAATTCTGTGATTGTTAATCAGACCCAAGAAGTCAGTGATGAACCCAGTGTTCTATTTAATGATCCGGCCATTGCACAAGCTTGGGGTATTAAAAAAACCAGTGCTCCGAAAGCATGGGCCATCAGTAAAGGTTCAAAAGATGTCCTTGTTGCGATCATCGATACAGGTGCAGATGTTCGCCATGAAGATTTGAAAAATAATATTTGGAAAAATCCTGGTGAAACTGGTTTAGACAATCGAGGCCGCGATAAGGCCACCAACGGCATCGATGACGATGGCAATGGTTTTATTGATGATGTAAATGGTTGGAACTTTGTTTCAAACACCAATGATCTGACAGACAATCACGGACATGGAACTCATATCGCAGGAATTATTGGCGCCGAAGGCGATAACGGCAAAGGCATTAGCGGAATCTCTCCGCATGTTAGTCTGATGATTTTAAAATATTTTGATCCTAAAGTGCCTAATACTGATAATTTAAAAAATACGATCCGAGCCATGCAGTATGCTACTCAAATGGGTGCCATGATTATTAATTATTCAGGCGGCGGAACTGATTTTAGCAAAGAAGAATATGAGGCTGTGAAAGCGGCTGAGAAAAAGGGAATCTTATTTGTCGCGGCCGCAGGCAATGAACAAACAAATTCTGATACGAATCACTACTATCCTGCCGATTACAAACTGAGCAATATTATTTCTGTAACGGCAATCAATCCTTCCACAGAAGTTTTATCGTCGAGCAATTGGGGCACAGAAACAGTCGATATTGCAGCTCCCGGACAAAATATCAGCTCGACCTTACCAGGCAATTTTTATGGTTTGATGACCGGCACTTCGCAAGCCACCGCGTTTGTGAGTGGGGCTGCGGCTTTAATTAAAGCCAACAAACCGTCTTTTAAGTATATGGATTTAAAAAAACATATC
>JAYWDA010000068.1:0-3103 GCA_043780105.1 Pseudobdellovibrionaceae bacterium
TTGCTGTTTGGTCGTGGGTGTGGGCTTCACGATTTTTCTTTGCGGTTTCTACTAGTTTTGAAATTGTTGGATCTGGTGTTTTATCAACTTCTTTTAGGATTTCTGCGACTCGGTTAATATTGGACACCCAGTCAGTCAGAAAGAGTTGATTGGTATTTTCGTGCGATGTGATCTCGCCATTGGATGAAACCAGGGTTCTAAGATCCCGAATAGCTGCGCTGGCGGAAACATTCTTAAATGTATAAATCCAAGTGTAAAGTCGCTCAGGCTTTAATGACGGTCTTTCAGTGCTTACCTCGTGAAGATCCCTTTGAATATTTCGAGCCATCTTAACAATCATCATATCGCCCTGTTTGCTAATACCAAAACCATTAACGGCCAAAGCTGAAGAAAGTTGATTAAAGGCCTCATCCAGCGAAACAGCTTCTTGATTAAAAATAGAAATCTTGCCCCGAACACCCGGATCAACAATAAATTTTTGTCCTGAAGCCTTCGAATACAGTTCAATAATTTTTGTGATCTCTTCATTATTAAAATACATCTTCATTTTCTCATCAGCCCGAGCCACCAAAAAAGAAAAAACAACCATCAACACAGAAAAAAATCTCAAGCAAAACTCCTTCGCTAAAAGTTAAGTAAAAAAATTAGACCACAAAAAAAAACCCAATCAACAGACCCAAAAAGGTCGAGCCCAATCTGGCACCAGAAAAGCAAATCAAACCGAAAAAGTGAAGGAAGTGCACAAAAATTCCAGGCGACTTAGGTCAACGATCTCCAGATACGAAAAGTTTTTCGCCCCGCTTTGATCTCAACACTTTGCCCCTCTAAATTCTCGTTAGTAGGTCGCCCGCCCAGATCAAACCCCTTTAAAGAGTAATCGTACTTACCGGGCTTTAACGGCGCGCGAATAACTTGAATGGTTTGCGGCAATAAAGACCATTGCCGAAGGTCCGCCCGATCAGATGCATGGAAAAAAATCCAAGCAATCAATCCAAGCAGTTCATTTTTTTGTCGAATCTGATCAGCCATCACTTCTTTGGCAACAATTCCACCAACGCGGCGACCAACAAGCGCCGCTCGATCATCCATCAGGGTTTGAATGGCCGCACTTTCTACATTGTACACTGGGCGACTTGTGTAGGTCCCATTGCCTTCGATTTGTAATTCTGCTTTTTCAGTTTGATTGTAAGTGGGCTGTAAAGTTGGAAATCTTGGCGAACTTTTATCGTATGTTTTTCGTGGCCCCCAGCCTTGCTGATAAATCACGATCAATTCGCCTTTTGATTTATCATACCAGTCCGGATTTTCTTTAACGTCAGGGAAAGCTTCCTTCCACTGTTTATAATCTTCCATCCGCCGAGATTTCTTGGCGGATCGAATCAGATCTTCACGAATCGTTGCAATATTTTGTGAAAGTTCATAAGTTTCTTTGTAGGCAATATAGGCATCATCCCAAGCGCCGTCAGCTTCCCAAATCAATGCTGACAAATATTTTGCAAAGGGATTCAGCTCAAATTTCTTTTTTTCTTCCGTGCGAAGTTTTAAATATTTCTCATTCATTCGCCGAGATTCAACTAAGGCGTCGTCAAGTTTCCCTAGCTGCAGATAGTTCATGGCTAAATACGCATTGATAAAAATTTTCTCGAATGTATCGCCTTTGTATTGAACGACATCTTCGCTGGTTAGCATCGAGCCTGCCAGTCTTGAAACTGATTGGTAATCTAATTGATCGGCCAACTTATCGCTGCGAAGTAACACTTCATTGCTTTCAGGGAATTTATTAGCAATTTGTAAAGCGACCCCGTAATCCAACAAATGAACCAGCTGATCGCCGTCTTCTTTGTTGGCAAGCTCTTGAAATTTAACTAGCGATTGATCGGTGCTTCCTGTTGAAATCAATTGCCGCGACTCACGCACTTGATCTTGGTAAGTCGCGCATCCCGCTAGACTAGCGGCGAACAGGGCCATCAATAGAACGATAGCCTTTTTCGGAAGCATTATAATCCAACAGATTTCTTCTTGAATGTTTTTCTAATTTGCTTGTGATCAGACCAGCTGATGACTGTCGTTTTCAAGTTCGTCAAATTTAAAGTCAGCTTGTAGTAAACAGTTTTATCTTTCCCAACTTCTTGCACGATCGAATCAAGGCGTCCGTTAATAATATAATCAGCACCCGTCTGACCACCCGGTCCTTTTTTTGACTCTTTTGAAGTCATGCCTGAATTTTGATAATTGTATTCGTCAGCAACATCTTGACGAGCTTCTTTATCAATAAAAGTCACTTTTCCGCTTTTCATCAATTCGACTCGGATCATATCAAGAACACTTTGGGTGTCGATATGTTCGCTAGTTTTATTTTGGAGGTTTGTGACCATCACCACCGGCGGCGTTTTTGCTTTATCGATTGTCGGATGGGCCATCATACTAGAAACAAGATCTTTGACAGCACTTTGCATATCCGTTTCAGACCACTGATCGTTTAAAAGATTTTTTCTTTCAACATCATCGTAATCACCTTTAACAAAAGCCTTAGGTCCACAAGCTGTTAAACCTAAAAATAAAAGCGCAACTAATCCAACTTTAATAAGACTTTTCATTTAAATCCTCCGTGGGTGTGACAAGATTAATGGCAGTTTTGGTCAGAAGCAAGTCATGGCCAGAAGCTTCCAGTTCTGTCCCATTTTAACTTCCATTCCGGCCACAGGGCCGATTTAGGGGCCTCCTCAACTTTTAGTTTCCTCCTTGACGATGAACACCATTTTGCATTTCAGCTCCAGTATGTATATTTCCAATGCCCGAGAAGTTCACTGGACCTTATCTTCGTCGATTGACTGGTACGTGGAACAAGCCTGGGTCTTGGCGTTGGATTCTCAGTTAAAAGTTGTTGAATTCAATTTGACTTCAAAAGGCACCGTTAATTATTGCCAAATTCATCCCAGAGATATTTTTAGATTCGTTATTTCAAGGAATGCCAGTAGCTTTATTTTGGCTCATAATCATCCCAGCGGAAATGCTCTTCCTTCGGTGCAAGATATTCAATTTACAAAAAAAATTCTAAAACTTTCGCAACTTCATGAAATTCCCTTACTGGATCACGTCATCT
>JAYWDA010000069.1:0-4410 GCA_043780105.1 Pseudobdellovibrionaceae bacterium
GTTGATTTTGCGGTGGTTAGCGCCGAAGAAATTTTGATTTATAACGATAAAAATCCAAAAAATAAATTGGTCGCCGTTTTTGCAAGCTTTCAAACCAACCCGCAAATCATTATGACCCACCAGGAGCGCGAGTTTAAATCGCTTCAACAAGTTTTTGAAAGTCCCGGGATCATTGCACTTCAATCAGGCCTTTCTTATGTGGCGTTCCTGACAAAGAAATGGGGAAAGCCACAGGCCCAGCTAGTTCCTTACCTGGGAGGCATCGCTAATTTTTTGAATAATCCTAATTATTCACAGCAAGGGTTTTTAACTTCAGAACCTATTGCAGCTGAACAGCGCGCACAAAAAGTAAAAACTTTTTTAGTCGCAGAAGAAGGCTACAACCCTTATGTTACAGTTGTAGCCGTGAAAAAAGATTTCCTGACTAAAAACGAGACTGCAGTTAAAAGCTTCGTTAAAGCTCTTCGGCAAGGCTGGGCTGATTACTTGGCTCACTCCGAGTCCACCAACACAGTTATGGGAATTAAGAATAAGGCGATGGACCCTGAGACGTTTAAAAAAAGTTCTGCGGCCCAAAAGAAATTGATCCTCCCCGACTCCAATTTCAAATTAGGAACGATGACCGACGCCCGCTGGTCTGAGCTTCGGGATCAAATGTTTGACTTAAAACTGATCAAATCAAAGTCCACAAAAGAAGTGGACTTTGTAAATTTATAAACCTAAAGGTAAGCCCATGATCGCACTCAAAAGAATTTTTACTGTCCTGTTGGCAGGCGCGCTGTTTTCTTGCGCGTCTTCAACCACCTTTATCTCGTCTGATCCGAAGGCTGAAGTCTACATAGATCCACAAGCCCGAGAAATCGGCGAACTTGGCTGGCGTGACCGACAACCTTTTTGGGGTGGCGTTGATGTGCAAGTTTATAAAGTTGGTTGTGAAACAAAATTTTATCATATTCCTCGCTCTGGCGACTTAAGTGTATCGGCTTTTCTACTTCTGCCTCTGACTTTCGGCCTCACTGGGTTTTGGATCACAAGGTACTCTCAAAAATATGACTTAGCTTTCGAATGTAAGCCTTTTGCTAAGGGCGCCCTATGAAGTACCGTAAAGCGTGGTCTCAACTTTTCTTATTTGCTAATTTTTATACAGCTCTTACCGGCTGCACCACCCTCTATACAAAGGGACCTTCGGCCATTGTTGAATCCCCTCAAATACCGGCTACGGGTTCAGGTCAGACAGAGTTTTTCATCCGGTCAGAACCCTCTCAGTATTTTAGAATCGCAGACGATGTGTCTTCTCGGCCGTTAAAAGCGAAAATGACACCGGACTTATTAGCCTCTGGTGATTTAACTGCAGGACTTAATTTTTCTAACCAGTCCCGCTGGCAATTTGGTTTATCGACAGCCCCTGCTGGATTCTTTGGCTATCCGCTACTGTCATCCGTGTCTGCCCGGGCCCTGGCAAAATATCAGTTTCTTGGGGACAATTATTTAGATTCAAAAAAACCTGAATCCGTCGCTTCGATTTACAGCCATCTCATTTGGGGTCAAAGCCGCGTGAGTGGCGATCAAAACGGATTTTTAGGAAATGGCGGCTACCCTTGGTCGGCATCAGCTCAGTTTACTGGCGTTAATCTTGGAGCTTCATATGGGTATCGCTGGTCAGATAAAATCTTAGGCTATCTTGGGTTAGCGCACGAAGAGTATCAGACGTCCGGTGAGATTCATCAAAAAGAATCAGTCACCAAGGATTATCCTGCTGCAGATTATGTCTTCTCGCCTGAAAGGGGCCAATCCTCAACGGTCGCTTTAGGAGTTATTCTGGGAGTAAAAAACCCTATCAGTTTTGTCTATTCATTTTCACAGAACCAATGGGCTGGGTTCACCGTTCAGCAGTACTTTTTATCCGTCGGTCTTTCATTTCTTAGTTTTGAAAAACCATCTCCTCCGATTCAGCCGTTCAAATCCGAGACTGCTTCACCACCGCCGCCTCAGATAAAATAAGTTTTCTCAACTTGAGAAATTAACTGCGGGTCTCATACCCAACTAAAGACCATTTAAGGGTTTAAATAGGGCTTATTTGACCGAGTAAACCTCGATTTATTTTTATTGAAATTGATTCTCTAAGGATGCCTTGGCTCTGTTAGTATTAAGGGTCGGGTTTCATAAGGCGCTTGCCTCGGGGGGATCATCATGAAATTTATTTTTTCTTTTTTAGTCACTATGACGGCTTATTCAGTGTCCGTCTTTGCGGCTAACACCAACTATACGACCTCGGTTGTTCAATCAAAATACGCTGTCAACGCTACGACCTACGCCAGAACTGCCTCCGCAGGCGCCTTCAGCGCGGCAGATAGAACTGTTAAAATCGGATTAGCAAGATCACTTGTGGGACGAATTATTTATGTCGACCAAAGCTATACAGGATCGACTCAAAATGGGGGATCGACAACTCCCTACAAAACAATCGGCGCGGCGGTCCTTTCATTAAACACTTTAGCATCGACAATTCTTATCAGTGAAGGCACCTACCGCGAGTTTGTTATTTTGAAAGGGAAAACGCCAGCCAGTCTTTTAATTCAAGCCAAACAAGGCCACACGGTTTTCATTAAAGGATCTGATATTGTTAACGCGGGCTGGGTCAGTAATGGCGGCGGACTTTTTAGCCTTACTTACAATGGGCCCAGAGCCCAAATGGCTTTTTTCAATCGACAAATGTTGCAAGAGGTGAATGGTGTCGTCAATGATCCTGCGGCCGTTTGGTGGGGTCGAATGAGTATCGGAGCAGATTTAACAAAACTTCCTCCGAGTAGTTATTGGCATGATCTAACGAATCACAAAATTTGGGTGCGCACTCCCGGCGGCCTAAGTCCTAACGGACAACTGATGGAACTGGCTGTGCGTGAAGGGTGGGTCACTTCTGAGAATATGCCGTATTTAACGATCCGAGATATTAACTTTGAACATTCTAACACCTATACTTTTTGGGGTCATGGCCATGGTGCCCTTCAACTCTACAATAACTCCAATGCCACGATGGATAATATTTCAGCTGCTTTTGCTGATGGAAATTGCATTGGCATGGGTCCGACCACCGAAAAAAATATTAAACTGATCAACTCTAATATTTCGTACTGCGGCCAAACAGGAGTTTCAGGAAATGGTGATACCATTTTACTTCAAAACAATAAAATCAAAGGCAATAACACGCGCGGATTTTCAGACCTTTGGCATGCGGGCGGAATTAAATTCGTCAATGGTTACATTAACTCAACTGTTGATAACAACGAAATTTCATATAACTACGGCCCAGGCTTCTGGTGCGACTACTGCAAAGTGGGCCCGACAACAGTAACTAATAATTTATTTATCCATAATGAGCAGGAAGGGATTCATCTCGAGGTCTCCACTCGCCTTAACATCAACGGTAATTACTTCTTCGGAAATAAGATTGCAGCTTATGTTCGCGAAAGTTCCTATGTTACAGTTCAAAATAACATGATGATGATGAGTCGCGGCTATAGCACTGATGTTTTTGATGGTCCTCGCGCTGTTAATGTTCCAGGCGGATGCACCTGCTTCAATAATTTAAGTGGCAATAAAATGGTGGCAGGGCTTTATCGGTTACAGAAGCCAGCCAATAACACCTCAAACTCAAACTTTTTTGTCAGTCCAAATACATATATCGGGGATGGCTCAAAAACTTTGCCCGCCTTTATTTCAGCGACTGGCGACGATAAATTGAGCTTGGCTTATATAAATAAAAATCCGACCTCTTACACGGTCGACGGTGCGACGATGTTAGTTCGAGCCAACTCAAAAATATTCACTAGCAAGGCCCAAATGGATCAATTTTATTCACAAATGGCTCATTAGCTATGTCTCTTCAGCCTCTGGATTCACTCCCGAGAGCTGAAACTTTTCCAAGACCTCGTAACGAGCGTAGGGAGCTGACAAGGTGCTCTCATAAAGCCTGATATCAGCCACCTGAAAGGCTCCGACTTTTTTTCTCACCACTGGTGAAAGCGCATCCACAATATTTTTATGATTTCTTAATCGACCGATCGTTAAGTGCGGCCAGTAATCGCGATCTTCTGGAGCAAAACCCATCTCTGATAAGGAATTTTCAATAGAGCTTTGTAGATCAAGTAAGGCTTGCGACCGTTGTACGCCCATCCAAACAACACGTGCTTCCTGCGGACTGGGGAAAGCCCCAAAGTCAGCAATTTTAAGTTTAAAAGGCGGACTGACTTCGCACACTTTTTGAAGACGCTGAATAATTTCAGGAATTTTCCCAGCCGAGGTTTCGCCAAGAAAATGCAAAGTAATATGCCAATTATCAGGAGGCGTCCATAGCACATCCATTTCGCGGTCCTTAAAGTTAATTCTTAGTTTTTTAAGATAGACCTGCGC
>JAYWDA010000070.1:0-3203 GCA_043780105.1 Pseudobdellovibrionaceae bacterium
AAATGTTTATCGGCGAAAGCTTGGTATTCTTTCACTTTACCGATCAGCTCATGAATTTTATCGATGTATTCTTGTTCGTTGTACTGAGTTTCTTCATCCTCAAGACCACGGAAAATCGCTTTAACTTTAATTCGGCCCGCATCCAAACGAACACCCAGCTGAATAATTTCGTAAGTTCCTAATGGAGATAACAAAATGGCGCGAACAATCTCGCGCTCGCCTTTTTCAATACGGCGAGCAATTTCTACTTCCCCTTCACGAGTCAGTAAGGAAACAGATCCCATCTTGCGAAGGTACAAACGAACGGGGTCGTTGCCCTTGACGTCTTCGGCTTCGGCCTTTTCCTCTTCGTCTGCTTCTTCTTCTTCTTTATCGGGGTCAGCAAGGAAAGCGCCTTCACCCTCTTTAGAAACTTCAATCAACTCTGAAATAACTACACTGTTGGCTTCAAGAGCATGCATGAAAGCATCAAGTGCTTGAGGCGCATTGATTTCCTGAGGCAAGCCCTCATTAAGCTCTTCAATCGAGAGCGGGCCTTTTTCTTTATGAATCTTGATAAACCGCTGAACTTCCTCGAGTATCAAGATTTCCTGCTCCGCCAATGTCAGAACTTTTGAGGCCTCTTTTTGGTCGGAACCTGTGGTTTCTTCTTTCATCAAATCCCCTTATTTATCCCTGTGCAGATCTTTATTCAGTGCTGCCAGATCCTTTTGTATATTCATGATCTGTTCCATCTTTTCCGAAGTCGGCTGAGCCCTCAGCTCTTCGGTCACGCCCTTTAACTTATTCCGCAAAAAAGTTTCTTTCACTTTTCGAATTGCGTCTTTTAAAACTTTTTCCTCGACGTCACCATCGTCGGCCGAAACTTGCTCTAGTAAAAGTGATTCACTAGGAAACAATTTTTCAGGCTGATCGACAAAACTAACGAGTAGACTGGTCAATCTATCAAATTTTTCTGGCTCTTGTCTATAGAGGGAATCAGCTCTTTGCAGAATTCCTTTTACAGAATCCGAAAGAATAAAATCCATCATACTTTCACTGAGAAAATTTTCAAAGTTGGCACGACTTTTGAGCGCAAGCGACATCATCGTGATTTCTGCAGCTCCCGCTTTTTTCAGAGAGATTTTTTCTTCACCCTCAACAAGTTTTCCCATCAACGCCGCAGCAGAATCTGTGCCAGGGCTGGTATTTTCTGTAGGAATCCTAACAGACACCCCCGTCGGCACTCGCTGAGGTGCAGAATTTTTGCTTAAGGACAAAGCCTGCTGCAGCCACTGCGCGCTTAAACCAGCCCGGGTGGCCAGTTCCGCGATGTACAGATCCTTCAATCGATAGTCAGGGATAGCGCTTAAAATCGGTTTCACTTTATCGATCAGCTTAATTTTATCGGCGGGCTCGCCTTTGAAACTGACCATCCAAGATTTCAAGATCACTGAAAAAAGATCCGGAGCCTCGGCAATCAGAATTTTTAAGGCCTCAGCCCCAAAGTTTTTAACATAATCATCAGGGTCCATGCCCTGGGGCAAAATAAGCCCTTTGGGGTAAAGATCGGCCTGAAGTAGAATTGGCAAACTGCGTTCTGCCGCGTCCTGTCCAGCCTGATCCCCGTCAAAAAGGACTAAAACATTTCTGGTCAACCGCTTCAGGATCTTGGCGTGATCCAAGGTCAGAGCCGTTCCTAAGCTGGCCGCGACGTTCCTGATTCCCGATTGGTACAAAGACACCAGGTCCATGTAGCCTTCGACAATCAACGCCTGATCTTCAGATCTGATATAGCGAGCCGTTTGATGCAAACCATAAAGGACTCGGCCTTTAATAAATACCGGCGTCTCTGGAGAATTTAAATATTTTGGCTCGCCTTGCTCGATAATTCGGCCACCGAAAGCTAAAACTTCGCTCATGGAATTTAAAATCGGAAACATCAGGCGATCGCGAAACATATCAAAATGTCCTGATTTTCCTTCTTTGCGAGCCACCAGCAAACGCGCTTCTTCAGCCACTGATGTTGGAATTTCGTGAGCCTGCAAATGCAAAGTCAGCGCGTCCCACTCTTTCGGAGCGTAACCCACTTGAAAAGCTTCCAGCGTTTCGGCCGTCAATCCACGCTTTTCAATATATTTTTTAACCGGATGATCGACAGAGGCTTTTTTTAATTGTTCATTAAAAAAATCCGCCGTTAATTTATTCGCTTTAAAAAGTTGTTTGCGGCGCTCTTTGGCTTTGTCGTCTTCGCTGCTTTGGGCCGCATCCACCGACGGCAACGCTAAATTTGCACGATGAGCCAAATATTCAACGGCTTCCGGAAAATTAAGTCCTTGGTAATCCCGCAGAAAAGAAAAAATATTTCCGCTCTTGTGGCAACCAAAGCAGTGATAAACTTGTTTTGTTTCTGAAACTGAAAAGCTGGCGGTTTTTTCCTGATGATCTGGAAAAGGACAACGGCCCATAAGACCGCTACCAGTGTGTTTTAATTGCGTGTATTGAGAGATGATGTCGACAACGTTGTTAGATTCTTGAACCCGCTCAATAAATTCTTGAGAAAATCGCATGCCGATGTTTTCCCATCTTTTTTACTGAAGTTTAGATTTAATCACTTCGCTGACGGTTTTGTTGTCAGCAGAGCCTTTGGCTCGGGCAATGACTTCCTTCATCACGTTTCCCATGTCTTTCACTGACTTGGCTCCGGTTGAAGAAATCACTTCTGCCACTAGTTTTTCAATTTGGTCACGACCCATTTGTGCTGGCATGTATTGTTCTAGGATTTGAAGTTCCAGGGATTCTTGATCCACTAAATCTTGGCGGGCCGCTGTGGTGTACTGCTCGATAGATTCTTTGCGTTGCTTGACCATTTTTTTAATAACGCCAAGAACTTCTTCTTCGTTAATGGCGTTAGGTCGAAGTTCAATCTCGCGGTTTTTAATCGCCGCTTGAAGGAATCGCAGGGCATTGAGTTTTAATTGATCTTTTGCTTTCATAGCCGTCTTAACGTCGTCCATGATTTTTTCTTTTAAAACCACATTGCCTCCGCTGCTTCTAAGAATTATTCGTAAGTTCTTCTGCTTTTTTTCACCGCACGTTTGCGGGCTGCGATCGACTTTTTCTTAAGTCGTACGCTTGGCTTTTCAAAATGCTCGCGCTTTTTAACTTCAGATAAAATGCCTGCTTTTTCGCAAGATTTTTTAAAACGTCTGAAAGCTGATTCA
>JAYWDA010000071.1:0-9602 GCA_043780105.1 Pseudobdellovibrionaceae bacterium
GATGCCGGAAAATTATTTGAACTTCCGATCAACAGCCTCAGCAGCTTCTGAAACTTTTGTTGAACGAGAGGCTTTTGCCGCTTGCAGGACTTCAACTTGAAGGCCTTTTAAGGATTCGCTTTGAGCTGGATGCTTTTCAATCGCTTTTAAGGCCGTTAATTGCGGATAATCCAGAACAGCCCCGATCCCTGCTGCTTCTTCGCCAGCTGAAGCTTGCATGGGTTTTGCGCAATCAAGTAAGCCGAGGCAAGGGGCTTCAGTCAAAACTTGCTTTAAAAACTGATAGTCGGCGGGACCGGTTAAATTTCGCCCGATCAGAAACACAATCGTTCCCCGACCATTACGGTCCGTATCTGGCAACAAATTGTATTTTTCTTGAAGAACAGTTTTGGTTTCTGAATTTAATTCTTTAAGCTCTGAATCCATCCGAGGATCATTATCATTATGGGAAGCCAAAATTTCGTTTAAGACTTGAACTTGGCGAGCTGTCGCTTCAGAAATCGAGTTTACTTTTGATTTTCCATCTGCGGGGTCCACGGAAACTTTTTGCGGACTTGATGCTTCAGCTTCATGCGGTGATGAGGCCTCTGTTAAAGAGGGCTCACGCCCAGAAGTTTTCCACAAAAGGCCCGCGAGGGCCAATGTGATCACAATAATAAAAATTTTATTCTTACTGAAGGTCATCCGTCAAAACTTTACGGCTTGGTAAATCGCTAATTCGATTGATGGCGTCGTTACCAAAAAGTTGGCCATCTTGACGAACTTTTTCTGTGCAATTCGTGCAAGCATGTTCAACGTTCTTTAAAAGAACCGCTTGAAGTCCATAAGCTCCATTTATTTTATTATCGCAAGCCGGTAATCCAGCCATCGGTCGACCAGAAATAATTCCGACGATATCACGCCCGCTAGCATCTTTGTAAGGAACGGGACAATTCACATGGCTAAAAAAGCCATTGTTTTCTTCAGTGTGCCGAGATTCATGAAAAATAATGCTGATCCGGAAAAGCTGAGGAGCACTGAATTTTACGTAATTCGGTGTGACCCACATTTTGCTGGTAGAATTCCAAGGAATCACGCATGCGGCAACACTGCCACCGCCGCCGCAATCGTCCATTCCAAAAGCTGTGATTCTTCGATTAAAAAAGTTCTTTAATGAAACGCCGTCTAAAATTTTAGTTTGAAAAATACTTTGGAAAGTCGATGATCCCGTTGTGCCTTGCACGCTAGAGATCATATCTAAGTCACCACGAATCTGAGTTTGAAGATCCATAGGGACCTCATTATCAAATGTGATCTCGGCTAAAGCATGAACTGAAGTTAGTATGGCCACCAAAACAATGAATAAACGCATTTTGAATCCCCCCGGTTGAAAACGTGCTGCTTTTTTCTAGGCGGACCGAGGAGGAGTGTCAATTTTATACACCTCAAAAGGTCAGAGCGACGCATAAAAGGGTTCAATGATGCGCAGATCCCTTCGGGGCGAAAATTGCATCATGGATCCCCGTTGGGTTTAAAGCGATCAAAACCCGCGAACAACCCTTTGAACATGGGTCTTTGAGGCAAAAAATGTTAATGCGACAAAATCATAGCCAAAATCAAAGGGCCTTCGCAGGCCAGCTTTTAAAAAGCTTTGCATTGATCGTGGCCCTTTGGACAATCCCTCAATTTGCTGTGGCAGAAACGGGTAACGAAGAAATTATTCAAGACTCGATTCCTCAGGTTGTTCTTGAAAATAACGGTGCTGTTTTAAAATTTAAAGTTTCAGAAAATACCACTTACGAAATTCAATCCGAACCGGATCTGGAAAAAATAACGGCAGCCCTTTCTTTGGATGTCACGGGCAGTGATCCACTGGCGGGTTACCGGGCGATGTCTGCGGACGAAAAAAATAAGTTTCAAGAACGTCGTTTGGATTTTTTAAAAAATGCCGCTCGAGTTTTTCATCGGACAAAGTTCGCGCTGGGAGTTGGCAGCCTTGTTGGCAGATCATTTAATTTTGTTATCGACTCAACAATAAGACGAGGCAAAAACTCTGGGCTAAAAGCGACTGAGGCTTTAACTCTTCAACAGCGAAGCGACCGAGCCGCACAAAATTTATTGCAAAGTTTGGACTATCGACTTTGGTCAAAAGCTCCCCTTTTTATTGCCTCTAACGAATACGGAATATCGATGTCTGTTGGTTTTATGGCACTGAAAGGTTTCAAAGGGCGCGGTCAAGGAGGCGGCGAAGAGCTCGGCATCAATTTAGGTTTCAACACTCAAAGTCGCGCCTTTGTTTTTGAAATTTTCCACAGCTCTGAAAATTTTAAAAGCTCTTTAGCGCCTGTGGGACTGATTGGCTTTCCCTTAAAAGCTGGGCCCTTTATGACCAGTCGGGTTTTAGGAGCTGAGACTTTAAGCCTTAAGGGCGAATCATTTTACCCTCCAGCTCTTCCTGGATTTTCTGCAGAAAATTCAGAGTTTGCGACTTCTGGTTTTAATTCTTCGCTCAGTCTTCCACCTTCACCACTTGTTGATTTCATGACCTATACAAATAGCTTTGATCGAAAAACTTTGATTCGCATCACGGTGTCGCCGTTAGTTGTTGGATATCTTCGAATTCAATTTGGTGATTTTAAGGGCTCAGTCACGCTGATCGGAACAAGAGTTGCCGATATCGTGAAGACAGTTGCTGAAAAAATTAAGCTTCTCACAGCGCTTCAATGTCGCTCTGTTTTCTCATAAAAATAGATTCTAATGTTCCTCATTTGCCCTCAAGCAATTATGACGAATTCATCTAACTTTACCTGTTCATAATTATTGCATTTCTTTGGGGGCAGCTTAAATTACTTAGCATTCGTACTACGTCGCAGGCTTTTGATAGGGTGGGGGATCATCCATGGATCTTGAAAAAAATCCAACTAAAGTTGGAGTCAGGAATTCTGCAGGAGGGCTGCAGGAAACTGATCAAAAATTTCGCGCACTGACAGAATCTGCCAGTGATGCAATTATCAGCGGCGATAGCTCAGGCCATATCGTGATGTGGAATCAAGCTGCCGAATCAATTTTTGGCTACACCGCACTTGAAGCTTGTGGAATAAATTTAACTGCGTTGATGCCGGCTCGTTTTCGAATGGCTCACGAAGCTGGAATAAAACGTGTCGTCAGCGGCGGTGAACAGCGCGTGATCGGCAAGACTGTTGAACTTGAAGCCCTTCGCAAAGACGGCAGTGAATTTCCCATCGAACTCTCGTTGTCAAAATGGGAATCTGGGGGAGCCACTTATTTTACCGCAATTATTCGCGATGTCTCAGATCGTGTGTGGGCCCGACGTCTTCAGATGGCCCGAATTGAAATCAGTCGCATTATTTTGCAATCGCCTACCATTCCCGAGGTCATTGATGAAACTTTAAGAATTTTAGCTCAACTGATGGGCTGCAAAGTCGCTACTTTTTGGGCCTATGATAAAACCGATCAAGTCCTTCGCGCCCAACAAAGTTGGCCGCCGGCCACCGCCGGCGAAGAATCGATGGCCGATATAAATCAAACTTTTGTTATTAGAAAAGGTGACGGTCTTCCAGGCTTGATGTGGGATAATCCAGCAGCATGGTTCCAGGATATTCAAACCGATCCAAGATTTCTTAGACGAGATCGTTTCCAAAAATTAAAACTGCAGACAGCCGTTGCTTTTCCGATTGGAAATGGTGCAGATTTTCTGGGCTTGATTGAATTTTTTAGTTCTTCTATTTTAAAACCGCAGGAAAATGTTTTAATTTTATTGGACGATATCGGTTCCTATTTAAATCATTTTATCCGGCGCAAGATGGCTGAAGAAAATGCTTTGGCTCTGCTTTCTCAGATGGAGGCTAAGGTTGAAGAACGAACTCGCAGGCTTCAAGCGTCTGAGGCTCGACATCGATTCCTTGCTGAGGCGAGCTATATCTTAGCTTCGTCCTCAGATTACTTAACAACGCTTCAACATATCGCAGATCTTTGCATTCCGACCATTGCGGATTGGTGCGTAGTTGATATCTTTGATGAGAAGGGTCCGTCTGAACAGATTGCAGTGGCTCATGCGAATAAAGACAAGGTGACTTTGGCGCGCAAATTGGCAAAACAATTTCCTCAGCCTCCAAATGCTTTGCTGGGTCCTGCCCATGTTAAAAAAACAGGTGTGTCTGAATTTGTCTCTGATATCAGCCCACAAATGTTAGCGGCGACTGCGATTAATGAAAATCATCTCGAAATTTTAACTGCGTTATCTTTAAAATCATATGTTTGTGTTCCTTTAAAAATTGATCAGCACATCTTTGGCTCTATGACTTTAATTTACTCTGAATCCAATCGAAAATATTCGGCAGAAGACATTCCTTTTATGGAAGAGGTCGCAAGACGAGCGGCTCTTGCCGCCGAGCGAACTCGGCTTTTAAATCAAGCTCAGTCTGCGAATAAAGCTAAAGATGAATTCTTAGCAACCCTCTCCCACGAACTTCGAACTCCGATGAACGTTATTCTTGGCTGGGTGGAAATCTTGCATCAAGAACCGGATGAAAAAACATTAGCAACCGCTCTTGAAATGCTTGAACGAAACAGCAAAATTCAAATCAAACTGATTAATGATTTAATAGATATCTCGCGCATCACAGCTGGAAAACTTCCCGTCGAGTCGGTGCCGATACAATTAGTTTCAACGATTGAGGCTGTTGTTACAGCCAATCAAGTCACTGCCAAACGAAAAAACATCCATCTTAAAGTGTCAATTCTAGATTCGGATGTGGTTGTTTTAGGCGACGACATTCGCTTGTCGCAGGTTCTCCAAAATTTATTAAATAATTCGATTAAATTTACTCCACGTGAGGGTTCGATTGAAGTTACATTAACGAAGACTTCGTCAGAAGCATTTATTAAAGTTTCTGATACAGGAATTGGCATTTCTCCTGATTTCCTTCCTTATGTTTTCGAAGCTTTTCGCCAAGAAGATGGGACCACAACTCGCAAATACGGTGGCCTGGGTTTAGGCTTAGGAATTTCTAAATATCTGGTGCAGCGTCAGGGCGGCCGAATTGAGGTTCAAAGCCCGGGCCGAGATCAGGGTGCCTCCTTCACAGTTATTTTGCCCTTAAGTCCATCAAAGAAGGCCGTGCCTGAGTCGGCGGCGAAGGCATCGTTAGACTTATCAAATGAGGCCAGTGCTCGTCCGTTGGATGGTTTAAAAATTCTTGCCGTGGATGACTCCACAGATATTTTGTATCTTCTGAATCGCCGTTTACAAAAGTGGGGCGCCCAGGTTGAAATGGCCAGCTCTGCCAAAGAAGCCTTGAATGAGATTAAGAAAAAAGTCTTCGACCTTATTTTATGTGATATCGGCATGCCGGAACAAGATGGACTTTCTTTTATTCGAGCTCTGCGATCAAAAAATTTAGGAGTAAAAAGTCAAATCCCTGCGATTGCACTGACGGCCTACGCGCGGGATGAAGAAGTCAAAGCGGCGCTGGATGCTGGTTTTGAAATGCATGTCGCAAAACCTGTTTCAGAAGCGATGCTGCTGGACCGAATTCTGACTGTGCTGCATCCTTCGAATTAATTCGTTAATGAGGTTTAGTCTTGGGCCTTCAATCGGCAAGCTATAAAATAGGTGATGCAGATAATAAGACCTAAACCACCGCCGCCTCTTAAGGCAATAAGTCCTGAAAATTCAAAAAGATACGACGCTAAAAAGACGACGAAGCCTGCTGCAATACAAAATAAGCCAAGCTTTAAAAAGTTAGGATCATCAAAAGATTTTATAACAAGTTTTTTCATCTATCGCTGGTAGCCATTTCTGATTATTACTAATAAGACAAAATTTGGTGCGGAATGTACGGGTTTAAAAAACACAGACATTTCAACATGTTAAAAAATGATGCCTACCAAGTCCTACCATTCTCAAATAAAACCTATTTTTTGGGCATAAGTTGATAAACTTGAGCTTCTTGAAAGCACGGAATTTTGTAACCTAAGTCCTCGGTAGCTCCCTTAATATCAACTCCAGCAAGTCGCAAGTAAACGTTCGTTGTTTTAATCTCGGTATGCCCAACTATTGCCATCACCTTTGCAAGCGACACTCCACGAGCTAAAAGATTCGTGATAAACGTCGCTCTCAAGTCATGAAACTTAATAGGGGTCACTCCAATATCCGTACAAAAAGCTCTGATGACTTTTGCTTGATCGCCGTGAGCCCATTCAGCAAGCTGGGGAAGAACAAAAGAAATATCATTTTGAGCTTGAAGCTTTAACTCTTTCAGGAAAGTTAAAAAATCGTCGCTTATTGGGACCACTCTGTTTTTCCGACTTTTCGTCGGAGTGAATCCAATTTTGCTAGTCCATTGTTTTGTTACCGATATTGTTTTGGCTTCAAAATCAATATCAGTCCAAGACAAAGCTTTTAACTCTCCTGATCGCATACCTGTCATTAAAGCAGTCACCCATATAGGGTAAAATGGATGACCAATCTCTTTTGCTTTTGCTAAAAAAATCTCAGCTTCTTGATTCGTCAGAACCAACTTTGTAACTTCAGGAACACGAACTGAAATCCCTTGGGCATGATTTCTATCAAGATAACCCTCTTCAACAGCCATTTGTAAAATTCGCCTAATTTTCTTAAGTAAATTTCTTCTGCCATTGTCCGATAAGGCCTTTGATTCTTCGTGTACCACTTGATGAATATCAGTCCGCGTAATCTCTTTTATTGGCTTTTTTTGCCAAAGTTTTGTCCATTTGTTCAGGCACTTTTCATAGTCATAAACTGTTGAAAACGCAAAATTGACTTTCATCTTTTCTGCGCATGCCTTGACCCACTCTGGCCAAAAAAGAGACGGACCTTTTTCAATCATCGAATCAAGCTCTTTTTTTAACTCAAACTCAGCCTCTTGCGCTTTTCGCTCCGAGACTATTCCTTGCCTACTTCTGAACATCTGCTTTCCACCAACTCCACGCATTTTCACTTCTACAATAAAATATTTTTTACCATCTTTTATGTATCCTCGAATTGCCATTTTTAATTTCCTTTCTTGAACAATTTTTCAAGATCAGATTTTAAGAACCGGAGTCTTCGACCCATTTTGTAGAATTTAACTTTTCCTCTGCACACTAAAATTCGCAGAGCATTTTGTGTTAATCCTAAAAATTGAGCGGCATCAGCAGATGACAGCCACACTTTTTCCTTCGCCAAATTGTCAAAGAACGCATCGCCCGAAGTGGGCAACTTATTTAAAATCATTTTCATATATTCTCCAGAAAAATTCAATAAAATTGAAAGGGCGGAATCGCCGAAAACTTAGACCAGATCAGGCTTTGCAGGAAGTTCATGGCTCGTATTTTCAGACTCAACAGGTTTGATTTGTGAGGCGATACGAGATGACTCTGCGCTCTTGACCTTTTTTGTGCTTTTAATATCATCGTTAGCTTTAGTCTGCGACAATTGCATTAGATCTTTTAATGAAAGAGTCTCTCCGTTCTTTTTAGACTCCTTCATTTTTTGTAAAGCCCAACTCATAAAACGAACTTCATCATAATGGGCGATCTTAATCTTTTCGATCTGATCTCTATTTAAAACGTCGGGCTGCTTTTCTAAAAAGTAGTTGGCTAAGTCCGACTTGTTGATTTCGATGAGCCCCTTAAATTTGTCATTGAGTTGATCGATCCAGGCATTTAGTTTTTGACTGATGGCCGGACTCAGCGTTACCCGGTCTGGTGGAATCGCTGTCTTTTCAGCTTTTGGTTTTTTCTTTACTTCGTCCATGTCGACTCCTTTTGAACGATGTACTTCCAATGGCCGTCGACGTAGACCGAGCCGTTCTCAAGAACTTGTGGCTCAATCCATATTCGACGAGCTATTGGCTTTGTAAGTTTGGGCGGCGATTTGTCCGCGCCCACGATAGCGACTGCGGGCTTGCTTGAGTGGGCACAGCCGATAGGGAATAGGAATCCAAAGGCTCCTAGAAGGAACTTAATATAGTTCATAGGTTCTCCAAAAAAAATTAGTAAGGGTTTAAAGTGGCCCGATTAAGGGTACCCAGTTATGAAAAAGTAGTTTTTCAAGTTCTCTACTTTAGTTCAATTAAATCAGCACTTTGCGAGATATTCCTGAAAGTCAGGAACCAGGGGCCAGAGACCATCCAGAGACATCTGGGAGACATCCCCGAGACACTCCTGAGACATCATAGAGACAAAACTTATCGGGGTTTTCTGACCAACTTCAACTTTTGCATCCCAAAATGAGGATTTGAAATCATCTAGCAGGATAAAAGCGTGTTTTGAAATATCCCGTTCATCAACGTGAAGACAGTTATCAATTAGGATTTTCTTAAGCCCTTTATTTTTAACCAGCCAGATTACAAGATCAATATCTCTATGCTTATTGTAATACTGAAAAGTCGAACCATACCGATCTGACGGTTTCGAATTAATTTCAATCTCGAAAGCAAAAACTTTTGAACGATTATTCTTCTTAAATTGAGTAAATCCATCTGGTCTATGGGTATCAATAGTAGGTAACCACGAGGGCAATTCATTAAAAATAAACCGTCTCAGCTCCTGCTCACTGACAATCTCCACCGAACGTGGTTTCGTCATCGCCCAAGGGCCAAGTTGCAAAGCCATTGATAGAAAATCATGACGAATTGCCTCCGATGCAAATCCGTCCTCCTTTAAACCATCAAGACCTTGCCGAAATCTTAAAAATCCAGCTTTCGTTAGTTGAAAAAAAACAAGGTCGCCCAAATGCTTAACTTTCTTCAATAAACCTTTTTCAACTAGGCGATATACGCGCTTTTTAAAAGTTAGCGGATTTTCTCCACGTAGCAAATGAGCGCTAAGAATAAATAAAGGAATAATTTTCCACTTAAAAACTAACCCCAGTATTTTCAATTCTTTGTCGTTAGCATAAGCTCCTGTTGGATTTTCAAACTGTAGATTTTGAATTTCATTGATTCGTTTTGCCCCAGTCTGTTGTCTCACTATACTCCGAATCTCCTTGCGGACTTCCTTCTCGCCCAATAGGCTCAATAATTTTTTCACCTCCAGTGATAATGAGTCTTGCTTCTCTGGCAGAAGAACTGGCTCCTTCGGAAAAGGAGCCTTCTGATTTTGATTCTCCATTTTTATTCTCCTCGATAAATTTACTGATAACAGCGTCAGGAATGATCGGTGCTTGAACAATTTCGCCTTCTCCGGAGAGCTGCCAAACAGCACGACCTTTAATACCGCCAAGATCAACAGCTTTATTATTATCAAGTACGACTTGGCTTTGTGTGCGTGTCATAACCTGAAAACATAAAATGCCTTCTAAATTTGCTTTGGTCGTCGAGTCCATATTGCGCGTATCAGGTTTTTGAATTCCGATAACTAAATTGATTCCGAAACTTCGACCAATCCTTGCAATCCAATTTACCGTCGCACTAGCTTCTTTAATTGTTTTATAGTCTTCTGTTTCTCCATTCGGCATCAGATTAGCAAACTCATCAATGATTAATAAGATCCTCGGCAGCTGTTCGGATTTCATATTTTTTTCAACCATCACCTTGTTATATGAATCTAGATCCCGAACCTTACTAGCAATAAATTTCTCTTTTCTCAGACCAATC
>JAYWDA010000072.1:0-5512 GCA_043780105.1 Pseudobdellovibrionaceae bacterium
TCTCTCCTTTTCAATTTTTCCGGTTAGATTTTTCCGATGGGCTCGGCAGAAACTTTGCGGGCAGGGGCCCACGAGCCATACCATCCCACCAGCGTCGCAACAAGGATCACGACAACCACCAAGGATCCATCAACTAAGGCAGGAACTTGAGGATCATAGTAACTATCAGATAAAATATTTAAGGGATGGGCTTCTATGTAAAGACTAATGCCTGTCCCAAGAATGGCTCCTGAAAACACTCCGCTTAAAGTCAGCATTAAACCAATTTTAGAAAAAATATCTAAGGTTCGCTTTGAGGATAAACCCAAGGCCCTTAACAATTTAATTTCGCGTCGTTTTTGAAACAGCAAAAGACTTAAAACTCCGACTATCGACGACGCTGATAAAAGTCCCGCAAGTCCTAAAAAGACGCCAATCACCAGCTTTTCAAGCTTCAGCGCAAAAAATAATTCAGAGTTTCGATTCATCCAGGTCTGTGCCCCGACCCCTTCAAATTTTTGAACAGCTTCTTTCAAAGAATCGACATTTTTTATATTTTCAGTCCATACTTCAATACCAATTTTTCGACCCGAACTTTTTTGTAAGCCTTGCAGCGCGTGCCCGCGCTGGTAAAACATAAATTGGCCATCGACATCAGCTAAATTTGTATAGATGACTTTACGAATTCGAACCCGATCGTATTTTGGCACTTCCCCCGGCGGCAGAAGTAAGCTTTCCGGCGGAATCACCGTTAAGAAGTCACCCTCCGTCACTCGGAGGGCCACCGCCAAGTCGGCGCCCAATGCCACTTCGCCTTCCCCAGGGATTTCATCGCTGCGCCAACGCTCAAGCTCGGCCTCTTGCGGATACTTGGTTTTCTTACTGCGATTCAATTCATCCAAGCGATTTTGCAGGCTCATCATCGATTCTTGTGAAACTCCTTGGCCCGTGGCACCGCGAAACTGCCCATCGGCGCTTCGCAAAATAACGTCCTGAGATTCATACAGCGAAACATCCAGGCCGGGCTGTTGCTTCAAAAAAGTATACACCGGTTGAACTTCCAGCAGCTTGGTATCTTTCACCGCCGCCATAAAAACAGTCAGATGGGGTTCAAGAGCGATAATTCTTTTTTGAATACTGTGGTTCATGCCATTCATCACAAAAAGAACAATCAAAAAAGCAGACACGCTAAAACAAATTGAAATGACGGAAAGCCAAGCGATCCTGCGGATCAAGGATCCCGCGCGCTGTGAAAAAATAAAATGTCTGAAAAATTCTAGGACCAAGGTGTCACTCCTTGATGCAGACTATTTCACATTTTCACAAGCATTGACAGGGCTGGATGAGGGATTTTTCTGACTGGCAGGAGTGCGTCGAGAGGCCGCGGCCTCCTCTTCACGAACTTCTTTAACGCTGCCTCGGACAAACATACTTTTTTCCATAGCTTTAATTAAAATGGTAGCTTCATTAAGAGCCTCAACCGCGCGTTGAGCCGCCATCGGAAGGTCTTTTCCCACTGCGGAAAAGGCGGGGCCAATAACTTTTAAATCATTGGTCATTTGGCTTAAATTTTTTGTGACTGAGGCAAGATCGCTTGCCAGCTCTGGATTCTTTTTATTCAGTTCTGGTAAAACCACATTTAACTCATGGGTTAAAACAACCGCATTGGCT
This sequence comes from Pseudobdellovibrionaceae bacterium, assembly GCA_043780105.1. GTDB lineage: Bacteria > Bdellovibrionota > Bdellovibrionia > Bdellovibrionales > Bdellovibrionaceae > JAYWDA01. The sequence continues at coordinate 1,651 of JAYWDA010000072.1, forward strand.
AAAACCTTTTGAACATTTTCATCTCGGGTCACTTGCCGGCTGAGCTTAATGACTTCGTTAGACATTGTTGTCATATTTGAAACCAAGGGATCGATTTTATCAAAAATCTTAACAAAAGACCTTGTTCGCGTAGGGTCTGAAAAGGCAGTTAAAAGTTCGTGCAAATTTTCTGCGACCGAACTTAACTTATTGAGATAGGTGCCCATTTTTTTACCACTGACTAAGGTCATCAGATCCATGGTCTCCTCAGAAGCTAAAACAGCATAATCCGAAAGAGGTTTCGAGTTTTCACTACCGACGGTAACGTCTAACACTCGGTCACCAATGATAAAGGGTCGGATCAATTGCGCACTGCTATCTTCTTTAATACTATCGCGATATTTATTTAAAATATAAAAAGTCACTTTGATTTTTTTATTACTGATAAGTTCGACCTCTTCAACGCTGCCAGCTCGCAATCCGGATATTTGAACCATTGAACCAGTATGAATGCCGTCGGCATTTTCAAAAGAAGTGCTGAAATAAACCTTGGTTTCAAACCAGCCTTGCTTTATGGCGGCACTGACGGCCGTCAGGACCGTTCCGACAATAGCTACGGCAATAAAAATTCCTGCCACCCGTTCGAACTTATTGAACTTTAAGGCCATCATAAATTTGCCACCTTTTTAGTATTTTCTTCTTCTTGATGGTACAAATTTCCACCATCGATATGAATAATGTCATATTCAAAAAGACTCATAAATTTTTCATCATAGGTGCTTAGTAAAATATGTTTTAAAGTGCCCGCTTTTTGTTGTTCACTGATAACATCAGCAAAAAGATGGCTTGTTTCTGCGCCCAGGCCAACAGACGGATCATCCATTAAAAGCATTTGCGGCTGAATGACTAATGCCCTTAGTAGACAGGCCAGTTTTCGCACTCGCCCGGGTACATGGGCAGGTCGTTCGTGTTTAAATTTTTCTAGTTCAAATCTTTTAATGTACTGGTCAACCCGAGCTTTAGCTTCTGCCGGTTGAATCAATTCATGGTAATGAAGTGGCAGCAAAAGATTATCTTGAATGCTTCGATTATTGATCAAGCCGCCGTAGTCAAAGGTATAACCAATGGCCAAGCGATAAGTTAGAAACTCCTCGAAAGTCATATCTTCGACTTTATCGTCGTTAATAAGGTAACTGCCTGATGTAGGAATCAAAAGGCCTGCCAGCAATTGCAAGACAGTGGATTTTCCGGCTCCTTCCGACGACTTCAACCAAATAACTTTTTCATTGGGAAATTCGAAATCAACATTCTTTAACGTTGGATCACTGCCTTCATGATTGAAGGTTAATCCTTCAAAACGCAAACTTTGGATCGATTTAATGTTTTCTCGAATTGCCATGTTAAAGGACTCCCAATTGTCGCAATTGATTTAAATAAAATAAAGCTGTCACCGTTAAATTAAAAACAGTCACGTAGATCACACATTTCACAACAGCTTGAGTTGTAACCTGAGGAACCTCGTGCGGGCTTTTCTTTACAGAAAGTCCTTGGTAACAACAGATGACAAAGATAATCATCCCGCTAAACGAATTTTTTAGAAAAAATTCGTAGACATCTTCTTTTGAAAAAGCCCGTAATAAAGATTCAGAATAAAAACTAAAGGGCATTCCATGCAAAAATTTGGTGATAAAAAAACCACCAATCAGTGCGACCACATTAAAATAAAAAGAAAGGCAAAGAACGCTGATGACGCCCCCGATCACTCGTGGGAATACAATAAAGCTTAGAGGGTTTATTCCCATGCTTTCCAAGGCTTCAATCTCTCGGTTGGCTCGCATATTACCAATTTCTGACGCCACAGCAGTTCCAGATCTGGCAATCACAACAAGTGCTGTTAGTAAAGGAGCTGCTTCCCTGGACAAAACAACAATTAAAAAACTTCCAATCATATCTCCGCCGCCAAGTAACGTGAGATTCCCCATGCCTTGCAGAATTAAAACGCTGCCCGTGCAAAGAGCTAAAACCGAAACTAAGGGAAGGGCTTGAAAACCCGTAAAGTAAACTTGCGCAGCGATCACAGAAAAAATTTGCCGAACACCTTGGGCGTGATCATTGATGGTGGCGCGAATGGAAAAATAAACCATCAATAAAACTCGCAGTGTGTACTCCAAATTTGAAGTCACAAAGCGGCCCATAGAATCTATTGTTCCTAGAATGTAATTCATCACTCAGTTGATCGGCGGAAAAGGCCTGAAAAAGCAGGCGTCTTAAGACTAGAATCTGTTAGTGGCGATAGACCCAGGTCGAGTAGAAAAGCGATCTAAAAGCTTCGTTTAAAACGTCGATAAAGCTTGAATTATATTTCAAAGAAACGACGGCTTGTTTGTAAATTGGAATCTGAGCTGGAAAGATCGAGCGAAAGGTCTGGTACGAACGATACATATGCAGCCGTGAAGTCACCAGGATCACATCACGACACTTTAAAGCTTCCACAACGGCCAGACTTTGTTGAGCATTTCCATAAGTGGTTTCAGAGCGCCTTTCTAAAACCACATCTTCTTCTTTCAAATTTCCATAAAAAGTCCAGGTTGGCATAATCTCTCGAAGTTGGGCGTTGGGAAACACCCCTGAAATGATCAGCTTTTTAATATTTTGATTGGCTAGCAAATCAAAGCCTTCGCGCACCCGACCAGATCCACCCGTTAAAACCACAGCACAATCGGCTTGCACTGTGCTTTTCCAAGAACTGACTGGCTCGCTTTGAACATGGCGGTATTCAACGATGGTTCTAAAAATAAGAAGCGCTAAAACCAGCAAAATAATCCAAACGCTGCGGCGCTTGAAAATTTTTTTAAAGATAAGCCACCACTTCGATTTCGACTTGAACGCCCTTAGGAAGTTCTTTCACGGCAATTGTCGATCGCGCCGGAGGACTGGCCTTAAAATATTTTCCGTAAACTTCATTGACCGTTCCAAAATCGCTCATGTTAATTAAAAAAATGGTGGTTTTAATAATATTTTCGTAATTCATGCCGCTTTCTTTTAAGACAGCACCAATATTTTTCATCACCAGCTCGGCTTCTTCTTGCACAGAACCCTTAAGGACTTCATTGGTTATTGGATCGATCGCAATTTGGCCTGAGCAATATAAAGTTTGACCCGCAAGAACGGCCTGAGAATAAGGCCCAACAGGCTTTGGGGCATCGGGAGTCATAATTACTTTTTTCATTTTTTACCTCGTTATAAGTTTTTAGAAATAAAATAAAATTCCGGCCCGGAAAGGATGATCGGCGATCGTTCGAAAGCGCACCTCGCGCATAGATACAACCCCGGCGCCACCTTCAAATGTTAAGGCTAGATTTTCAAGACCTGCTAGATAGAACTCGGTTCCAAAAAGTGCGTTTAATTCCCAACCATTCTGCTTTTCGCCATTGGTTTCAATATTTACTAAAGAAATATTTCCACCAAAATAGAAATTCATATGCTCCTCAAAAAAAATCATTCGCCGAACTCCGCCGGTCAGTGAAAATTTTGAATTGTCTTTCTGAGTATCCATCCCGAGGCCACCTGTGATAGCGACTTCACTGGCTGCATAGTAAACGCCGGCAAGAGCTGGCAAATCAAAAGAATTATTATTTTTGATCCCTAAACCCAGACGCTGCCGCATATCTTTGGCTTCAGCGTGCGAAGGTCCTAAGAAAGTTAATAAAATCAGAGCCGAAACAAGGCTTCCTGTACTTGCGATTTTTTTCAGCATTAATTTTCCTGTCGTTGCGATTTGTATGGCACAATTAAAGCCACTCCCTGATAGACTATCAAGGATAAATTCACTTGCCCTGCTTTGAGCTTTGATTTATCTCTATAGCACTGGTCTTATTTACTT
>JAYWDA010000073.1:0-8437 GCA_043780105.1 Pseudobdellovibrionaceae bacterium
AAGCCGTTGAATTTAAAAAAATCTACAATCTTGAGGTTGTAGTCATTCCAACGAACAAAAAAATTGCTCGGGCCGATCACGAAGATGTTGTTTATAAAACCGTGCGCGGAAAATACAATGCGATCGTGACTGATATCAAAGAATGTCATGCTAAAGGGCAGCCAGTTCTTGTCGGAACAGTCAGTATTGAAAAATCTGAAACCTTAAGTGCTCTTCTTAAAAAAGAAGGCATTCGTCATGATGTTTTAAATGCAAAACATCACGAGCGTGAAGCCGAAATCGTCGCGCAAGCGGGACGAAAATCAGGCATTACAATCGCCACAAATATGGCAGGCCGTGGAACAGATATCGTTCTGGGTGGTAATGCGGAAATCATGGCTAAAAAGGCCGCGGGTGCTGAAGGCGAAGAGTCCGCTGATTTTCCCGAGCTGCTTGCAAAGTTTAAAACCCAATGTGAGAAAGATCGAAATGACGTTGTCGCAGCCGGTGGCTTGTACATCATGGGAACAGAACGCCACGAATCGCGACGTATTGATAATCAGCTTCGAGGTCGTGCCGGTCGTCAGGGAGATCCCGGTGCCTCTAAGTTTTATTTATCTTTAGAAGATGATCTGATGCGTATCTTTAACGGCGAGCGAATGCAGAAATTAATGGATATGTTAAAGATGGATGAGAACGAAGCGATCACTCATCGTTGGGTGACAAATTCCATCGAGCAAGCGCAGCGTAAAGTCGAAGGCCATCATTTCGATGTCCGTAAAAACTTGATTGAGTACGACGACGTCATGAATCAGCAGCGTAAAAATATTTATCAAATGCGCCGTGAAATTCTTGAGGGCAAAGAAGTGAAAGAAACTTTTCGCGATATGCTGAGCGATGTGGTTTCAAATCTTTTAGACACTTACGTTCCAGAAAAAGCTAAAACCGAAAACTGGAACACGGAAGGTCTGAATAACTCCCTCTCTTTACTTTTTGGTTTTAAGTTAGATTTTGGTCGGATGCCATTGCAGTCCGAAAAAATCACCGAAGAAATTAAGAACCAAGTGAAAGATATTTTTGAAAAACAAAAAGCCACCATGGGAAATTTCTTTGAGCAGATTTTAAAAATGATTTTACTGCAAACCATCGATCAAAGATGGAAAGAGCATTTGCTGGTGATCGATAAATTAAAAGAAGGCATCAATCTTCGCGGTTACGCGCAAAAAGATCCTTTGATTGAATACAAAAAAGAAGCTTTTAGTGCTTTTGAAAATCTGCATGCAGCCATTCGCGGCGATACCGTTGAAAAACTGATGAAAGTGCAACTAGTAGCCAATGAAGCCGGTGAAGTAGCGAATCAATTTCGTCCCGACGACACGGACTTAGAAGATTTAAATTATCAAGGGGGCGAAGATGCGCCTTCAGGATTCTTATCTTCAGCTGCAAATAGCAACGGCAACGGGCATGCTCAAAAAGATGAGCCTGAAGCGCCAGCACGAGGACGCATGTCAATGGGCCCACCACGTGATGTAGACGATCGACAAATGAACCGAGCTCAGCGCCGTAAAATGGAAAAAGACGTTAGGAAGAGATAAATTTGGCTGATTGTCCGAAATGCCATTCTTCACTTGAAATTCCAGAACAAAACTTCGGGACACTTTTTACGTGTCCCGCTTGTCAGGCAGTTTATTTTGTTGGCTGGGATGGGGTTCCCGAACAGCCTCAAGAAAGTGCTGAGACATTTCAGCCACAGGAAAATTCTTTTCAAGCTGAACCCTTCCCCCGCGAAGGCCAAGGCGACGCAGTGATGGCGCCGCCCAGTTGGGATCAGCCCTTGGATTTAGCGACTGAGGCCATTTCTATACCGTCGGCCATTCATCTTGATGCGACTCCTGATTTTAAAGATATTGTCGATTTCGGAAATAGTCCGCAGCTGAGTGGTCCTTTAACTTACTCGGTTTTTATAAAAGGTATTGATATTGCCGACACTCGCGAAAAAATTAAGGAAGCCCTGACGGATTCTCGGTTTGCTTGGGATACCGAAGTCGTCATGAGCCAAATTGAAAATGGCGCTTTGACCTTGCCTGACCTAAGTCCTGCAAAAGCTGTGGTTTTAATAAATCGAATTAAATATCTCCCAATTGAAGTATCTTGGAATCAGAACGTTCTGTCCTGAGGTGATCCGTATGTCTCGAATTTTAATTATTTTATTTTGCATCCTTGCCGTAGAAATATCCGTTGCCCAAGAAGAAGAGGGCGCTGCGGCGCCTGCCGAAGGCGCAAAAACAGCAGAAGGTGGCAAGCCCGCAAGTTCAGTGAAAAATGAAAAGGGCTCTGCGCAGCAAGAGATTTTAGACCTACAAGCTCGCCTGATGGGATTGAAAACGAAGATTAAAGCAAAAAAGGATAATTTAAAAAAACTAGTCACTGAAAAGCAAGGTTTGAAAGACGAAAAAAAATCTTTAGAAATTTTTAATGAAATGAAATCCGAATATAAAGAGATGCAAGTTTCAATCAAAGATTATGACGAACAAATTGCACTTTTGCATTACCGATATCCCGAAAAAGGCTTAAGCAAAGAACGAAAATACGAGCGGATTGAGCTCAAAACACTGGATGAAATGGAAAAAGAATTTTCATTACAGGGAAAAATTAAAAAGACTCTAGCTCGCGTTCGACAACAATTTCCCGATAAAAAAACTTCGTCCAAAAACTCCAAAGAGGTTCAAAGCGAGCCGTTATTTCTGCCAAAAGCTAAAATTCAAGATCCCTCGCGGGATTCCGTCACCGAACCCCAGCTTCTTTCGAAATAAGTCTTGAAAATCAGCGGTCCCAAGGTAATAACCAGTCTTCGGGGGTCCCATGAATGCAGTTCTTTCTTTAGCTTTCTTGTTAGCTGGTTTACCGCCGAGTTCGGCCTGGGATTTGATCGTTGCAAATCATAAAGCAGGAACAGAAATTTCATTTTCAAAAGTCGCAGGAACTTATGTTGGTCGTTGCTATGAGGCGTCCCACCCTGACGTGGCAGTGGGTTCAGCGTTAGGATTTTACCTTCTGGATTCCCATGATGGCCCCTTACTTCCGCCAAAGGTTAAAAAAGTGATTTACGGCTTAGCCACTGGCTATGCGCCCGAATCGCTAGATGCCCTTGATAAAGAATACTTAGACAACTCATTGCTGCCATCTGAGGGAACATATACACCTACCAAGGAAACGCCTGTGCAGTTTTCAATTCAGCAGCCAACGATCAATTTAGATGTTCACATTGTACGAAATGGACCTTATCTATATTTGATCGCCTTGGATCAAGGCCAGATATTTAATGCCTGTTATTACTTTATTAAGAAGTGATTATTTGATTTCTTCGTAGTCAGGCATATAGATGACTTTTTTACCAACGCCTTTAACTTCTTTTTCGTAGTCACTATAGGCGTTTTTATTTTCTTTTTTAATCTTCGCCGTTTCTTCGACCATTTTTTTATCTAAAGCTTCATTTTTTTGGTCTTCAACGACAGCTGTTTTCGGCTCTTCAGGTTTCCAGGCATCGCCCACATAGACGGTGGCACCATTTAAAAAATGCACTTCTCTCTCAATGCGAACACCCTCTTCATAAATAATATAAATCCAACGGTCTTTGCCGTGCAGCCGAGTGGTTGTCCAAGGGGTTCCCATGATCTCAAGGACTTCTGGCTTTTCCATTCCTGTTTTCACTTTGGTAAATTGGCGGACCTGGGAGGTCTGACAACCGAATAAAAAAGATAGGCTCAAAATAAATATAAATAGACGCATTTTCAGCCCCCTCTTAATAGTTTGAAGGATTTTTTGTCCTTTGAAAAGACGGAAGCCTACAAATATCAAATTGAGACAATCGGACCATTAAATAAGGGATTTGCTTGAAGCAAAACCCCTAATTTTTATAGTCCGGCTTTGGCAATGCTAATTGCTGATCATTCAGCAACGTTCCCAAAGTATCAGGATTGTGGGGCATCAAGACCAATAAGTCCTGGTGTCCCAGGCCTTTTGTGAATTCAACGGTCTGAGAGCTATTTCCAGACATTGTCACCACAGCGGGAAGATCTAAATAAGAGGCGGCTTTATCTGATAAATCCACTGTTTTCCATTTTGTTTCTCGTCCTAAATAGTCGTCCTGTTCGGTGTTGCTTTCATCTTGAGCTGTCGTCAGGATTTTGATCGCCAGTTCGCCAGAAGGTCGCGTGGCTAGCAACGATTTTTCCACTTCAACAATCGCAATGGTTGAGTCCGCGTAAACAATCATAGCGCCAACATCTAGAACAGCCGGCGCGTAATCAATTTTTGGTCGCTCGGATTTGGGCTTAGATAAAGTGGCCTCATAATTTTTACGAATATCGCGCGCCCTCGTGGCATCTAACAACAAAGATTTAAACTCTTTCAACTTTTCAAAACCCTCAAGGTGATCGCCAACAATTCCTGCTAACTCCTGTTCAGGGATTTGATCATTGTTAGAATCTGTTAAAACTGAAATATCACACAAGTGCCAACTGGTGACGGGCTGAAAAAGCTTGATTGCAAATTGAACTTTGGAACCAATCACACGATATCCAGCAGCCTGCAAATCACAAATTTGACTGAGCTTAGATCTCTGTGGCGTTGGCTTGCGAGCATCAAGATCAATTTTGTTAAACAATAAGACGTCGCCAGGTTGCCCGCTGCTATTTTTTAATTTTAATTCAACGATGCTTCCAGCCGCATCGGCAGCAGAAGTTGATTTAACAGTCAGTGATTGAACCTTAATATTAGACACTTTCTGAACCAGAGCTAAAAAGGCAACTTTGTAGACTTGGGCTTGATCGCCCGAAATTAGAATAAAGCCATCAACCTCAGAAACCGTAGTTTTTAAAGAAGCGGCATTTAAGGTTAACTTCAAAGTCACCGTTTGCTCGGCATGAGGGGCTACTGACACACTGACAGGCGCCATACTCAAGGCTGTATTTCCTGATAATTGTAAGGTCAGAGTTTTTGCCGCGCTTGAAATATTTTTGATCGTCAAAGTTTGCCGTAAAGTCTTAATGCCTTCAACCGGGACGATGCCTAAAGATAAAGACGACGGACTGGTTGCAATATTGGCTTCAATGGCTTTTTCAATTTGCACACGGCCAGCGCCTTGCTGGCTTAATGGATAAACTTTTCCATCTTTGTCTTTGATGATTTTTGCAGTTTCCATGACTAAAGATTGAAGATCACTATTTGCTAAATCGGGATGAAGTTGCTTCATCAAAGCCATGACGCCTGCGATATGGGGACCCGACATTGAAGTTCCAGACATCGTGACGCTAGCGCGGCCACCACCCATTTTTGCAGAAATAATATTTTGCCCTGGAGCTGATATTTCAGGTTTTAAAATAGCATCCAAACTGCGCGGTCCCTTTGAAGAAAAGTCTGTCAAAGTATCGATCAGTTCTGGTTTTAAAATTCGTTCCGCTGTTTTCAGCTGAGCTGTCACAGGGCCCTTTAACATCGCGTCTTTAATTTGCTGACCGATTTCCAGGCGAATCATAATAGCTGGAATTTTAGAAGGCTCACCTTCGCCGCCCATAGGGAAGGCTTCGCCGGCTTGATTGTTAACGACAACAACCGCAATAGCGCCAGCTTCTTCAGCTCGTTTGATTTTTTCAGTGAAAGGCACGACACCCCGATCAATCAAGGCCACTTTGCCTTTCAGCTGGGCCTTTAAGTCATCAGATAAGTTCTCTTTCGCTAAACCAATGAAAACTAATTCTGCTTCAGCACCAACAGCTTCAGACAAAGGTAAGGAGGCGGGACCTTCCACAGCTTCGGTTCTGATTTTTGAACCATCGGGCAACATGAAATTCGAAGCTCCAAACTGCCAGTTAAAATTCATCGAATCAATTGACGCTGCCACAGAAAAAGCACCATCAACAGCCGCGGGGGCACCTGTGATAAAATCATTCGGGCCTTCGTTTCCTGCTGAAGCCACCACAAAAGTTCCTGCCGCAGAAAGATTTTTAATCGCTTCCGCATACATCGTGTGTGACGAACCATACGAACTTCCTAGTGACAAGTTAACCACATCAAGGTGGTCATCTAAATTAAGATCGGCGTGGGGGTTTGCGCTGTACTCTAAGCCGGCAATGACAACTTCATCGCTGGTCGATCCTTCGGCGCCAAAAACTTTAATTCCATAAAGCACGGCATCGGGAGCCACTCCCGAATAAGTTTCAATTTGATCGCCGACACCAGCAATTGTTCCAGATACGTGCGAACCGTGACCAGCTTCATCCAAAGGATTGCCATCTGGTTTTGGAATTCGATCTTCAAAAACATCTGAAGCCGAGTCAAACTTAGTCCCTACTAAATCAATCCCGCCAACGACTTTTTCATTTGGAAAAAGCGGCGTTGGCTGCGAAGGATCGATGGATTTGTAAGCTTCTTCTGTGCCGGGCCCTTTTAAAAGCGCATGGGTATAGTCAATTCCTGTGTCAATAACGCCAACCTTGACTCCCTTGCCTGTGATTCCCGCAGCATGGGCCGCGTCGGCACCGATAAAGCTGACTGAAGTTGTTCCGCCGGCTTCAGCTAATTTTGACGGAGCTTTTAAGTTTGGCTTTTCAAGAATTCGCCGAAAACCTTTTGGTTTTTCGATCACTACATTGGGAAGTTGAGAGATCTTATCTTCGACAGATTTAGGTGCAACGATAGCAATGGCGTTAAGAACTAAGCGGTACTTGTACAGCACTTTAATTTCGGGAGAGATCGTTTGAAGTTTTTTAATCAATTCATTTTGTTCAAGCTCAATATCTGCAGCCAGTTGTTGATTAATCTTTTTTTGCGGTTTGCTTTCATCTAAAGCTGCCAGCAGAGGTGGATTTTGCAATTTTATCAAAGTGATGAAATGATCCATGTTAGCTTGAGGTCGGTTACTAACGACGCCGTCCTTCGAACCGCCAGAGCTGGAACCCAAGTGGAGCTTCGAACAAGCTGTTAAAGAAAGCAGCATCCCCATTAAAACCAAAATATTTTTCATGAATCCCCCAAAAAAGTAAAACCCCAACCTGGAGCGGAACGACACCAAAAATCGCACCAGCCAACAGAATTACAAAATGCGTACCATCGCTGGTGCCTGTTGATGAAGCATAAATTGGTCCCGAGATGGCCCTAGCCAACGATTTATTTTTGTTAAGGGCCGCAGAGTCAGGCCGTAATTTGAACAACCGAGGTAATAGCACGATTTAGCTCGTTTTTTTGTTTTTAGTAAAAATGCATAACCGGCGCCTGTTAAAAGTCGGGAATTGAAAGCTTTACCTGACTTGAAAATTACATCCGCTGATACATTGCGAAAAAGCATCGTCTGGAATCTGGCTAATTGATTGCCGTGACGGTGTTTTTCCGTTAATTTTCGGATACAATTTAACGATCAAACATTAACTAGCAGTCCCTTCTGGGAGCACAAATCTATGTCTGAAAATATGAATTCAAGTTCTTCTGATCAGCACAACCAGGGTGGCTTAATCGCTTTTCTTGGCTCTATGATCTTTGTCTTCGGCTTTATGATCTATCTGGTCGCCTTTCATACAGGTGTGGATCTAGATGAAAAAGTTGTTGATCCCAACGCGCAAGCCGCCACGGCAACAACGGCTGAGCCTGCGTTTGACATCGCTAAAGTCACCGACCCTTGGGTTGAAACTCCAGAAATTATTGCTCATGGTAAAAAAGTTTTTGGAAATAATTGCGCTCTTTGCCACGGCAACGAGGGTAAGGGTGACGGTACGGCAGGAATGGGTTTGAATCCTCGACCAAGAAATTTGGTTGAAGGCAAATGGACTCAAGGCGCTGGTGTGACTGATCACTTCAACGTTTTAGCTAACGGAATTGCTGGTAGTTCGATGGCGTCTTTCAAGGCGCAGATCAAAGTTCCAGACCGTTGGGCTCTGGCTCATTACATCAATTCAATCACTGAAAATAAATCCAAACAAACGCCCGTTCAAATTGCTGAATTTGCAAAAAGTTACAAAGATTAAGGTTGTCGATGCTGAAGATAGAGCTTCTAAAAAAGCCTGCCTTGTCAAAAGCGTTTAGCAGTGCGCTTCTGATCTTTACTTGTCTGCTGGGGGCATCCTCGGCTTTTGCTATTAAAGATGATTATGATGTGAATCAAGTAGCGCCTTTGACAGCCGAAACTAAGCCCAGCGAATTAGCTGGAGTTGGTATTGACGAAAAGCTGGGTCATGAACTTGATTTGAATTTGAAATTTAAAGATGAACAAGGTCAGCTGGTGACGTTGGGATCTTTTTTTCAAAGCGGTGTTCCTGTTATTATGAGTCCGGTTTATTTTTCTTGCCCTGGCCTTTGCAATTTTCATTTGAATGGTCTGACGGATGGCTTAAAAGGTATGGATTGGACTGTTGGAGATAAGTTTAAAGTTTTGTCGATCAGTTTTGATCCCAAAGAGACCCCAGAC
>JAYWDA010000074.1:0-3882 GCA_043780105.1 Pseudobdellovibrionaceae bacterium
GGAGAAGTTTTTGATGCGGCGCTTTTAACTTTTGCAGGCTTGGCTTTTGTTTTCGACATACATCATCGATTCTCTGATTTCACTAAACCTGTCAACTCATTTTATAATGATACTGCCCTCTTGGGAACGCACAGTGACGGCGGCTTTTTGCAAATCGCCGCGCAAACGACCTCGGAAGGATTTCTCCGTCGCTGCCCGGCTGATCTTAAGCCCCTCAGGAATCAAGATATCGCCTTCGTTGGAAGCCAAGTTCAAAGCCGCACCAGAGGCGGCTGGCAACTGAATTTGGATGCGCCCACTTTGTGATCGCAAATGCGTTTCTGAATCAGCTAGCAATGTGATATTCAGCGGACCTTCTTGGGTTGAACCATCGACCCGACCCTGAAATTGCTGAATAAGGATGGCACCTTTGCCATTTTCTAACTGCAGCGTGCCACTACTTTGCAGCATTTTAGTGGGTGAATTCTGAGTGTTCAAACTAAGAAGCCCACGGAATTTTTCAATGCTGACATTTGAATTAAAAGCCGACAGATCTAAATCAGCTTGCATATTCCTGATCGTTGTCTGGCCTTGATATTGATCTATTTTAGTTCGGCCGGTTTGGTTCTGAACACTGACTTCGCCCTGATGTAAAAAAATCTCGAGGGGTCCTGAAGAGTCAGTGCTTGAAATTCTTCCCTTCACCACAATCACGCGAACTTCTTTAGAGAGCCTCGAGATCTGCACTTGGCCTTCGTGCAGATAAATTTCAGTCGCGACCGGGAAGCCAGAGATCTCGAGGGAGGGATGATTTTTCTTAACCGCAAGCTGCGCGTTCCAGTCTGCTTTTGTCGACCATTCGTTCAGATGAACCTCCAAAGTCGAACCTTTTTTTTCGGCGATATATAACCCGGGCGTTAATATATCATCCACTCCATTGATCCGAATGCTTTTAGCTTGTGGCTGAGAAGTCACCACAACGTTGGCGTCCAAGCCTCTGATCACCAGACGTTGCACTCCGTCAGATGGAACCTCCACTATGCCGGCCTGCAAATTTACACTTAACAAGGAAATGATGATAAAAAGGGGGCTGTATATATTCCGTTTCAAGAGACCCTCCATCCTTTATTGACTCTTGACCGGAAATATAAAAAATTGAAGTCCTAATGTTGATAGTTAACGCAGATCGATGAAAGGCTTTTTATGGAAAAAGTTGTGATTACAAGTTTTGCCAGAACACCCGTGGGATCTTTTCAAGGCGGCCTTTCAACCTTACCGGCTCCGCGCTTAGGAGCTTTCGCCATCGCTGAGGCCTTGAAGCGATCACAAGTTGGGACTGATGAAGTCAGTGAATGTATTATGGGCGAAGTTTTAACCGCAGGGGTGGGGCAAGCTCCTGCCAGACAAGCCGCTTTATTTGCAGGTCTAAAAAATTCTACGCCGTGTTTAACAATTAATAAAGTTTGCGGGTCAGGATTAAAAGCGATCATGTTAGCTGCGGATTCAATTCAATTGGGTCACAGCCAAATCGTGGTCGCTGGCGGGCAAGAAAATATGTCATTAGCTCCGCACTTATTAGAAAATTCTCGCACAGGTTTCCGCATGGGAAATACCCAGTTTGTCGATTCAATGATCAAAGACGGCTTATGGGATCCCTACAATAATTTCCATATGGGAAGTGCTGCCGAGCTTTGCGTGAAAGAAAATAATTTTACCCGCGAGCAACAAGATGAATTTGCCATTAAGTCTTACGAAAAAGCTCAGAAGGCGATGGAAGCAGGACATTTTAAAAATGAAATCGTTGCGATCACCATTGAAGGAAAAAAAGGGCCTACTGTCATTGATAAGGACGAAGAGCCCTTCAATACAAAATTTGATAAAATTCCGACCTTACGTCCCGCTTTTGATAAGGCCGGTACGATCACAGCAGCCAATGCCTCTAAATTAAATGATGCCGGCGCAGCCCACGTTCTGATGTCTGAATCAGCCGCTAAAAGCCGCGGCCTTAAACCGCTTGCCCGAATCGTCGCGCAAGCCACTTTTGCGCAAGAACCAAAATATTTTACGACAGCTCCTGTTGGTGCGATTAAAAAAGCTCTGACTCAAGCTGGCCTTAAAACAAGCGATATCAATCTTTGGGAAATCAACGAAGCTTTCGCGGCCGTCACCATGGTTGCAATGAAAGAATTAGAAATTCCAGCGGACAGAGTCAATGTTCATGGTGGTGCGGTTGCCATCGGTCATCCGATTGGCGCCAGTGGTGCGCGAATTTTTGCAACGCTCATCAATGCACTTCATATTAAGGGTGGAAAATATGGTTTAGCCACTCTTTGCATCGGTGGTGGTGAAGCCGTTGCTGTGATTGTTGAAAGGCTTTAGAAATGTCAAAAAAAGTTTTTAAGGATGCCAATACTGCTTTGTTTGATATGAAAGACAACGTCACCTTGGTGGTCGGAGGCTTCGGCCTTTGTGGCATCCCAGAAAATTGCATTGAAGCTTTAAAAAAATCAGGCGTCAAAGGCCTAACTTGTGTTTCAAACAACGCTGGAGTTGACGATTTTGGCTTGGGAATTCTTTTGCACACTCGACAAATAAAAAAAATGGTGTCGTCCTATGTTGGTGAAAATGCCACTTTTGAAAAGCAATACATGTCAGGCGAATTAGAAGTTGAGCTTGTGCCGCAAGGAACCTTGGCTGAACGAATTCGTGCCGGCGGCGCTGGTATCCCAGGATTTTTTACTCCGACGGGCGTTGGAACTTTAGTTGCTGACGGGAAAGAGATTCGTCAGTTCGAAGGCCGCGATTATGTGCTTGAGCGCGGAATTGTCGGCGACTTTGCCTTGGTGAAAGCCTGGAAGGGCGATAAATTTGGAAATTTAATTTTTAGAAAAACAGCCAGGAATTTTAATCCGATGGCAGCCACCGCCGGAAAAATCACCATCGCTGAGGTTGAAGAGTTAGTTGAAATCGGTCAATTAGAGCCTGATCAAATTCATACTCCTGGAATTTATGTGCAGCGAATTTTTCAAGGCACCAATTATCAAAAGCGTATCGAGCAGCGAACAACCAGGAAGGGCTAATTTTTATGCCATTAAATCGTGACCAAATTGCCCAGCGGATTGCTCAGGAAGTTGAAGATGGTTTTGTTGTTAATCTTGGCATTGGAATCCCAACCCTTGTTGCAAATTATATCCCTTCTTCGAAAAGTGTTATGTTGCAGAGTGAAAATGGTCTTTTAGGAATTGGTCCTTTTCCCACCGAGGCCCATATTGATGCCGATCTGATCAACGCTGGAAAACAAACCGTCACTGAAGCAATCGGTGCTAGCTATTTTAGCTCGGCGGATAGCTTTGCTATGATTCGTGGCGGGCATGTAGATCTGACGGTTTTGGGAGCGATGGAAGTCGACCAATTTGGCAGTATCGCCAATTGGATGGTGCCTGGAAAAATGGTCAAAGGCATGGGCGGTGCGATGGATTTAGTCGCCAGTGCAAAACGTGTGATCGTAGCTATGCAACACACTGATAAAGAGGGAAATTCAAAACTTAGAAAAGCCTGCACCCTGCCACTGACGGGCGTTCGATGCATTACAAAAGTGGTGACTGATTTAGGAGTTTTAGAAATCACGCCGCGTGGATTTTTACTGAAAGAATTTGCACCTGACCTAAGTCCTGAGGATCTTAAAAAAGCCACCGAAGGTTATTTAGAAATTGCCCCCGACGTAAGGCCGATGAAATTCGTTTAAACCTAGCGCCTGTTGCTCCCATGCGTGGAACTTGAGACAATTCCAGCAGGAGACACTTTGTCGACGACAAAAAAAATTAGCAGAGATAATTACTTATTTCGTGAAGGTGATGAACCCGATGCGATGTATATTATTAAATCGGGCCAGTTTGCGATTAC
>JAYWDA010000075.1:0-5779 GCA_043780105.1 Pseudobdellovibrionaceae bacterium
TTAATAATTGATTGTCGTCAGATCCTAAAGTCGAGATCGGCTGACAGGCTGGCTTTTTCGCAACTTGCTTCATGACTAAGTGCGGACCACTGGGCGGATAAAGTGAATAGATATATTGATCCGCTTCCCGAGGTTGAATATCCTTTGCAAAATGCACTTCAATATCTGGGCTTAGCCCATACATCTGCGGCGAAAATCCCGACGGTAATATATAAAAGCCCTTGCTTGCAAAAAGGCCAATTTTTGAATTTAGATTCCAAACTTCACCCTCTTGAAAAGTGCCTTTTCCAAAAGTTGTCTCGCCGACAAGCAGCGCTCTACCATAATCTCGCAGCGATCCGGCCAGAAGCTCTGATGCACTGGCTGAGCCTCGATTCACAAGAATCGCCAAGGCCCCGCCATATAGAAGGGACTTCTGGCTGTAAACTTCCTCACGCTCACGACTGGTATCAAAAAATTGCAGTTGGAAGATCTTCTTTTTAGAGCCTAAAAACAATCCGGCGATGCAGGCGGCTTCATCGATTTGTCCACCGGAATTATCTCGCAAATCTAAAATCATGCCTTCAACTTGAGAAGCCATTAAACTTTTGATGGCCTTTTCCGTCATTGCACAACTATCTTTTGAAAACTTATTGATTGAAAGTAAACCGACTAACTTACCACGATTTAAAACTTCGGAAGTGACGGATGAGAGCTCAACTTCTTTTCGCGCAACGACGATATCTAAAACCTGACGTCCTCGTAATATTTTTAACTGCACGCTTGTGGATTCAGCTCTGATCAATTCATTAACCTTGATATAGGTCAGCTCAGAAACATTTTTTCCATTAATTGCAATTAAGAAATCGCCTTTTTTAAGGCCCGCTTCTTCGGCTGGAGAATTTTGATATATTTTTCGAATAAAATAATTGTTGGCCGTTCGTGAAATAACAAATCCTACAGACTTTGTTTTCGGAGCCGCCTTGGAAACAACCTGATAGAAATAATCGAGAGGCATTATATAAGTATGAGGATCTTTAAAGACGGATAAAAAGCCATTCAGGCCCGCCGCCACGGCAGCTTCTTGATCTATCTTAATGGCTGCAAAATGAGCCTGAATCAATTTTAAAAAACTGAGCTTTTTGACAGTTTCTGGAGCTGATAAATATAGTTTTCGCCAAGGTTCTAACATCTGCCGCTCAGCCAATTCACGGTGCCCTGGGGCTGGCGAGGCCATTAAGGTTTGGCCCTCTCGAATTAAAGTTTCGTCATTACGAGCCAGCACAGCGGAAGTCGCGTTTACGCAAGCCAGGAAATATCTTAAGGAGCTATTGCAGGAATAATCTTGGATCAGGTCTTCAAGATCAGAAGCTTTGATGCCCGTTTCAGCCCAGTACTTTTCCAAGGATTTCACCTTTGAAACAGCACTGGGATCCCTTGAAACAGGTAAAGCCAACCCCATGACGACCATAAAAACTAGGATCAAAAGACCCCTAGCACTTTTCCCCACTTTAAACCCCTCCGTCCCGCCTTGTGTTAAAGCAAGGCCCATGCCCAGTGAACAGCGCCTTAACAATTTTGACTCTCTGTTTGTTGAAATAATTTTACCCTTGCCCATGCTGGTGACAGCAAGTTCACTTGAGTTTAGGGGCCATTTTGACTACTCTTGCCCCTATGATAATTGTTACAGGCGCCAATGGTTTTATAGGCAGTGCGATGGTTTGGGAGCTGAACCAGCGAGGCATCACCGATATCATTTGTGTCGACTCGGTTCCATTGGAAGAGCGCGACCTTCTTAAAAAATTAAAATACACCGAGTTTTTATCAAAAGACAATTTGTGGTCGTACCTGCTTTCCTATGCTTCACGCAAAGCAAAATGGATTATTCATATGGGGGCATGTTCAAGCACTACGGAAACAAACTGGGATTTTTTAAAAGAAAATAATTTAGAATATTCTCAAAAAATATTCCAGTGGAGTGCTGAGCACAAAGTCAGCGTTATTTATGCTTCCAGTGCTGCGACTTATGGTGCTGGTGAACTTGGTTTTGACGACACGACAGATCCAGAAACCCTAAAGCCTTTGAACTTATATGGTGAATCGAAAGTGCAGATGGATCGCTGGGCCTTGAAGCAAAAGCGCACGCCGCCGAATTGGTATGGCTTGAAATTTTTTAATGTTTTTGGTCCGCAAGAATACTTAAAAGGCTCAATGGCCAGTGTTGCCTACAAAGCTTTCCACCAAATTAAAGCTGAGTCTGAGCTTGGACTTTTTAAATCCCACAATCCACAGTACAAAGATGGCGAGCAGCTGCGGGATTTTATATATGTCAAAGATGTCACTTCTTGGATGGCTGAACTGATGGATAAAAAACCAGAAAATGGAATTTATAATATGGGCTTTGGCCAAGCGCGCACGTGGCTTGATTTAGCCGGGTCCGTATTTCAAGCCTTAAATAAAACCATAAAAATTCGATGGCTAGATGTGCCTGCAAATATACGAGATCAATATCAGTATTACACGCAAGCGCGAATGCAAAAGTGGCAATCCCAAGGGCTGAGTCAGCCCAAGTGGAGCTTAGAAAAAGCGGTCGAAGATTATGTAAAGAATTATTTAACTCAAGAAGACCCTTTTCTTTAAAGGATTTTAGGCGATATGGAAATGCTACCCAGCCATTTAAAAAAATATGTCGTCGAACAAAACTACGAAAAATATTCGCCGGTGGATCAAGCCGTTTGGCGATTTATTTTACGCCAGCTAAAATCTTTTTTAAGTAAAAATGCGCACGAATGTTATTTGGAAGGCCTGGAAAAAACCGGAATCGAAATCGAGCGAATTCCTAAAATCACCGAGATCAGTCAGAAATTATCTAAGTATGGCTGGCGAGCCATCCCCGTCAGTGGCTTTATTCCACCGGCTGCTTTTATGGAATTACAATCTTTAGGAGTTCTGCCCGTTGCTTCAGAAATAAGGTCTTTGGATCATCTGCTTTACACGCCGGCTCCAGATATTGTGCATGAAGCTGCAGGACACGCGCCGATTTTGATCAATACTGAATTTGCCGCTTACTTAAAAAAGTATGCCCAAGTCGCTAAAAAATCGATTATTAGCAGCCAAGATTTAGACATGTACGAAGCCATCCGTTTATTATCGGATTTAAAAGAGCACCCCACTTCGACGCCCGAAGAAATTGCTAATGCCGAAGAAAATTTAAATGCGGTTTCCAAAAGTATGACTCATATTTCAGAAGCTTCGCAGCTGTCGCGAATGAATTGGTGGACCGCTGAGTACGGCCTGATTGGGTCCATGGAAAAACCAAAACTATTTGGCGCTGGTCTGCTATCTTCCGTCGGCGAATCAAAATGGTGCTTAAGTGAAAATGTAAAAAAAATCCCTCTGACTTTGGAATGTGTTGAGCAAGGTTATGATATCACCGAGCCGCAGCCTCAACTTTTTGTCACGTCTAGTTTTCAGCATCTTTCAGAAGTGTTAGATCAGTTTTCGGAGCAGATGGCTTTCCGAGTTGGTGGACTGAAAGGTCTAAAAAAAGCTTTGGACGCAAAATCTGTTAATACGGCTGAGCTTGATTCAGGATTGCAAATTTCTGGCGTCGTTAGTGAAGCCATCACAGATAAAAAAGGTGAACCGTGCTATTTACGTTTGGGGGGGCCTAGTCAGCTTTCATTTCAAGATCAGCAGTTACCAGGTCATGATAAAGCTTATCATAGTCATGGATTTGGAACACCCTTGGGATTTTTTAAATCATTTCCAGGCTTAGCCCCTTGTGATTTGACCGATCAACAATGGGCGACCTTAGGTTTTACCTTCGAAGAAGGTGCAAAATCCTCAAGCCTTGTCTTTCTTGAGTATACAAGTGGCGTTGTTTTAACAGCCGTCCCCGTCCGTCGACTTGTTCGAAATGGAAAAACTGTCTTGCTGAGACTGACTGACGCCCGCGTCGAATTTGAAGGTCGAGTTCTTTATGAACCTTCGTGGGGACCTTTTGATATGGCCTTGGGATCAAAAGTGGTTTCAGTTTACGGGGGTGCCGCAGATCGCGAAAAATATGGGGACTCGGATGATTTTAAGGTGGCCCACGTGGCAACACCAAAGTGGGATAATAAAGCATTAGCTCGGCATGCAATTTATCAAAGTATTCGGGACTTACGAGAGAGCACCCTAGCCACGAGTGATTTTTTAACAGCGCTAAAGGCTGTTTTTGAACGACAGCAAAAAGATTTTCCCGAAGACTGGCTGCTGGTCTTGGAAATCTTTGAACTTGTTACCGCTAAAAATTTAGACTTAACTTTTCAAAATATTTTAAAGGCAGAGCTTCAAAAATTGGCTCTTAAATATCCCGAGAAAAAAGAGACGATCACCGATGGTTTGAATTTAGCGATTCGGGAAGCCACCGATCACGAGCTCCGATGACGCCGATGACGAAAAAGCCTTTTGATCTGCGGGTTGTTTTAGTGCGTACGATCTATGAACGAAATATCGGTGCAACTTCCAGGGCCATGGCCAATATGGGATTTCAGAAATTAATTCTGATCGAGCCCAAGTGCGAAATCACCATAGAGGCCCATCAAGCTGCGGCTAATGGCCAACTGGGGTTGCAAAACCATATTGTCTATTCAAGCTGGAAAGAATTTTATGCAGCCGAGCCCAACAGCTTACGAATTTCTTTAACCGCCCGCGATGGCCGCGGTCGAGTCGCGCGAGATTTAGCAGAAACTTTAGCTGAGCTGAACCAAACCTCACCTTTTTTTCAAGAGTCTTCAGACACACCGGTGGTGATTCATCTTATTTTTGGTCCCGAAGATTGGGGCCTGAGTTCCGACGATATTGCACTGACAAATTTTTGTTGTTCGATTCCAACTTACGGCGATAACACCAGCCTGAATTTGGCCCAGGCCCTATTGCTCGCGCTGTTTATTGTCAGACAAACTTGGGGCGGAGAAAAAGCGAAGCTAGAAGGCCAGCAACCAGAACGAAAAAAATCCATCGAAGCTGAAGCTTTCCCGGCTGTATTTCCCGAAGAAACCCTTAAGCTCTGGTTGCAAGAAATGGGTTTTGATTTATCGGCGCGAAAAATGAATGTCTACACCGTTTTAAAGCGCATGCTTTTGCAAAATACGCCTACACCCAAAGAATATATGATGCTTGAAACAGTTCTGCAGCAGAGTTTGCGAAAATTATCTGAGTACAATCAACTTCGGAAAGAAAAATCTTAATACCGTCTTCGTATTAATTTTACTTCTTTAAGTGAGACCAAGCTCTTGAAATGCTTTTTCCCAGGAAATGACGTTAACATGATCCCATTTTTGGGCTTGCTCGACCCTGCACACGCAATAAAATTTTGCCTGAGGAAAGTCTTTTTTTAAGGAGACCAAGTTTTTTAAGTGCTTTGCCGTTGGTTGGGTCGTGGACTTAATTTCTACTAAATATTCGTCTCCATTGGGCTTTTGAATAATGAGATCAATTTCAACGTCGTCTTTTGTCCTTAAATAAGAAAACTTGTATCCCTTTTTTAGGTATTGATTACGAGCAAAGCATTCGGCGATAAACCAAGATTCGAAAGCATTTCCATATTCAGAAGTTCTTTCTAAAAGGGGCATGCTTAGCGTACCTTCGAGAGCCCTCTTAATTCCACAATCAACAAAGTAGAATTTTAAGCTTTGTTTTTGGACTTTGCGAATCGACCGACCAAACGGAAGCAGAAAGAATCCCAGCAATGTTTCTTCTAGAATTTGGAAATAGGTTTCAATTGTTTTATAAGAAACTCCTGTATCGTTTGCGA
>JAYWDA010000076.1:0-3938 GCA_043780105.1 Pseudobdellovibrionaceae bacterium
AATACAAAGGCCAGGAAGTGTTACCATCCAAGGCGAAGTTTCTAAGTAAGACCGTGCATCACTTAGAATTGTTCCCCACTCAGGCGTCGGAGGTTGCGCGCCCAGTCCCAAAAATCCCAAGGCTGCAGCAGATAAAATAGCTTCGCTAAATCCTAAGGACGCTTGCACAATCAAAGGCGCCCAACAATTGGGAAGAACATTAATAAACGTCACTCGCCACCATGAGGCCCCGAAACTTCTTGAAGCTTGCACATAGTTTTTACTCATTTCTAGTAGCACAGCCCCGCGAACAATGCGGTACACGGAAGGAAGCGCAACAATTCCAATCGCCATGACCGTGTTGTAAAAAGACGGACCCAAGATCGCAACAATCACGATCGCCATAAGCATACTTGGCAGGGCCATTATAATATCCATCAACCGAGATAAAATTTGATCCGGCCAACCCGGCAAACTTCCACCAATCAGTCCCAGCAAAGTGCCAAGACTGACAGAAAAAATCACCACAAAAAAACCAATGGCCAATGATACGGGAGCCCCGTAAATTAATCTTGAAAGTAAATCGCGACCCAGGTCATCCGTGCCTAAAAGAAATTGCTGCTGCCCACCCTGTTGCCAGACAGGAGGCAATTTTAATTGATCCGCAAAAACTTGATCGTAAGAATACGGTGCAATCAAAGGCGACAAAATAGCGATCAACAGAAAAAGCCCCACTAAGATCAATCCAAAAAATAAAGATTTATTTTTTAAAATTAATTTCATCATGCTCTTTTTCCCCTTAAACGGGGTTGGGCCCAAACGTAAACCAAATCGACCAACAGATTGATCACAACGACACCAAAAGAAGTATAAAGAATCCCACCTTGGATCACAGGATAATCCCGAGCTTCAATACTTTTTATCAGCCAGCGTCCAACGCCCGGCCAAGAAAACATTGTTTCAGTCAAAACGGCGCCCGTCATGATGGACCCCAGCATCAATCCCATCACCGTCACGACGGGAATCAGTGCATTTCTTAAAGCATGCACCCACACAAGCCGAGTCCGTGAAACTCCTTTTGCTTTAGCGGCGCGAATAAAATCTTCGCCCAAAACTTCGATCAAACTTGATCTTGTCATTCTTGCCAGGATGGCTAAAGGGATTGTTCCCAACACAATGGCCGGCAAGATCAAATGACTAAAGGCACTTTTAAAGGCGGCCCAAGGCTCATCAGAAAACCAAGAATCAATCAGTAAAAATCCTGTGCGCACTGGAAAATCATAGATCACATTAATTCTGCCCGAAACTGGTAACCAGCCCAGACCAACACTGAAAAATAAAATTAACAACAGACCCCACCAAAAAATGGGCATGGAATAACCAATAGTAGAAAAACCCATAACACCGTAATCAAAAACAGTATTCCTTCGGATGGCGGCCAATATCCCCAGCGGTAACCCAATCAGAAAAGCAATTGTCAGCGAAAATAAACCCAACTCTAAAGTCGCAGGAAAGCGGCCCCAAAATTCTTCGCTGACCGGCCGTTGAGAGATCACTGAAGTTCCAAGGTCTCCGCGCAAAGCATTTCCAACGAATAAAAAATATTGTTCAGGTAAACTTTTATCCAGACCTAATTTTTTTTTCATCTCGGTCACTTGCTCTTCGCTGCCGCCGCGCTCACCCAATAAGTTTAACACCGGATCGCCTGGCACCATTCGAATCAGTGCAAAAGCAATCAGGCTTGCGCCGATCAGGGTGATGAAAAGCAGAAAAAGTTTATGCAGCAAAAAACGAATCATTACTTTAAATCTACCGTATGGAAAATATCTCCACCAAAAGGATGAATTTCAAAACCTTCAACATTTTTAGACATGGCTCTGAATACTTTCGCGTAGGCAATGGGCACCCACGGGGCTTGCTGTTTAAAAATCACTTGAGCTTTGCGGTAAAGCTCCTCTCGCTTTTTACGATCGGTCAGAGTTTTTGCTTGATTGACCAACTGATCATATTCCTTATTGCACCATCTGGCGTTGTTTGTGCCGCCTTTGACAGCTGCACAAGATAAAAGGATATGCATAAAATTATCTGGGTCCCCGTTGTCACCGGTCCAACCATTTTGCTCTAGAACATGTTCACCTTTTCGGGTTTTTTCTAAATAAGTCGGCCAATCGTAGGTGACAAGTTTTACTTTGATACCCACTTTTGCAAGGTCTGCCTGCATCAGCTCGCCCATTTTGCGACCGGCCGGATTGTACGGTCGCGATACTGGCATCGTCCAAAGTTCCGTTTCAAAGCCGTTGGGAAAACCGGCTTCTTTCAAAAGCGCTTTCGCTTTTTCTATATTGTAGTCGTAATCTTTCACATCATTGTTGTAGGACCAAATGGTCGGTGGAATCGGATTTACTGCAATTGTCGCACGCCCCATAAAAATCGCTGAAATATAAGACTGACGATTTAATGCATGCGCAATCGCCTGCCGCACTTTCAAATTATCAAACGGTTTTTTTAACGTATTAAATGTTAAATATCCAATATTGACACCTTCGCGCTCTTTTAATTTCAAATTGGAATTCTTTGAAATCGCATCTAGATCCTGAGGCGACGGATCAATGATCAAATTACATTCACCCACTTTTAATTTTTGATAGCGAACGTTAGAGTCCGGGGTGATGGCGAAAACCAAGTTATCAATGGGTGGACGCCCAAGGAAATATTTTTCATTCGTGGTGAACCGGATAAGCGTGTCTTTTTGATAAGACTTAAAAATAAAGGGACCTGTGCCAATCGGTTGAGTATTAATCAGACTCATGTCTTTGCCATTTTTAAGAAGGGTTTCGGCGTACTCTTTCGAAAGGATGCTTGCGAAATCCATTCCTAAGTTAGCTAGAAATGGAGCTTCAGGTCGGGTCAAAGTCATCTCAACCGTATAATCATCAATTTTTTTAATCGACTTTAGGATTTTATCCATATCCATACTTTTGAAATATTCATAAATACCATTTTTCATCGCTAATGGATTTTTAGAATTCATTTGTACATCAAAAGAATAAATCACGTCGTCAGCATTAAAATCCCGACTGGGTTTAAATAATTCATTGGAGTGAAAGCCCACACCTTTGTGAAGTTTAAACGTGTACTTCAATCCGTCTTTAGAAATAATCCAGCTATCTGCCAAAGCAGGCTCGATTTCAGTCGAGCCTTTTTTAAATTCAACCAAGCGGTTATAAACCGTGTGCGATGATGCATTGAAGGTTGTTCCGTCGGTGGCAAGCGCCGGATTAAATGTGCTTGGACTTCCTTCAGAGCAGTAAACAAAAGTTTTTGCGGCTTGAGCATTGAAAGTCATTAAAACACTCGTCAAAAATACAAGACCAAAGACATGTCCCATAGTTCCCCTCAAGGTTAAGCCGCATCATAACTTCCCTATGATCAAAGACAAGCTGCAAAACTCATCCTCGTGAAACGACCTTAGTCTAAATCCCAAGCCTTTAAAATTCTGGTATTTTTTCGATTTTTACTTAAAATCGATGATAAGATAAAGAAGTCATTATTCAAAGGAGTTGAGCTTGAAAATTGTTTCTCTGATTGCATTGGTCCTATTTCTTACTTCGTGTGTGACGTCCCAACATTCTGATTCGTCGCAGGAAAAAACTCTTCGAACTCCATCCGCTTCCAATGATCTGAGAGGCGCCTATTTAGGAGAAGGTCTTTTCACAAGCCGCAGTCATGGCCTCCACAGACCTGCAATGCGTTTTTACTTAGAGCGCGCTGAAGGCGAAGCCGATACTTATTATGGCGTCCTCCTGGAGTACGATCAATTGTTAAGCATGGGTCTTCCTTATTTAGCCAGTCAAAAGGCGCCTGCCTTAAATAAAGTTGTTGGGTATTTAGATAAAATTGCGACTCGTATTTCAGCTTATAAACTGGTTCCTGGGGCCCAGGGCGGAAGTTACGAAATG
>JAYWDA010000077.1:0-1873 GCA_043780105.1 Pseudobdellovibrionaceae bacterium
CATATAGGTGTCAGGTGCGTGCAAAAAATTTCCTTTTTCTGCCATTGCAATCACGGATATCGCACCGACGCCACCAGTGGCACAGATCGTTGTGCCTTCCAAAGGATCTAAGGCAATATCGATAGCCGGAGAATCTTCCGTGCGGGTTCCGACTTTTTCGCCGATGTAAAGCATCGGAGCTTCGTCCCTCTCGCCTTCACCGATCACCACTGTTCCGTCAATACGAACACTATCAAAAGCTTTCCGCATGGCATCGACGGCGGCTTTATCGGCGGATTTTTCGTCACCGCGACCCATCCATGATGAACAAGCTAGTGCTGCGGCCTCTGTGATTCTGACAAATTCTAAAGCCAGGTTTCTGTCCACGATGTCCTCTCTAATATTCCACGGGTTTCGCGATTCAAACGAGTTAATTTTAATTCTGCATTCAGCGGCACATGTTCAGTCACGGCCAAACCAATAATATGGGACCCTTTACGAATTCGATACTGGAAAAAAATTCGAACTCCTAAAGTTTTTACTTCAAGATCGATTTCTAAATCGTCACCGAATTTTGACGGCTTAATATGTCGAACTCGGGTTTCAAGAACAGCAAAATGCGAGGCTGTAAGTGGCTGATCAAAATGAATGACACCCGCTTTATGGGCCCAGGCGACGCGAGCCTCCTCTAAGTACCTTAAATAATTAGAGTGGTGAACGATCCCCATCAGATCGGTCTCGTAAAAATGAACATGCCGATGGTAAGTGAACATCCTTTCAAAATGCCCTGAAGGCCGCTTTGAGAGTAGTTTTTTCATGACATCCGACGCTGAATGTCTTAAGCGTTAAAGCATGTCCGATTGGAAAAAACAGCTTCCCTTACAGCTGACCCTTTCACGAATCTACCTTGTTCCGGTGATTATTCTTTGCCTGTGGCAAAAAGACTTTGGCTGGAGTGTCGCTGCGGCCGCGATTTTTATCGTGGCGTCGATCACTGATTACTACGATGGTTTTTTTGCTCGAAAATACAATGCCGTCACGAATCTGGGTAAATTTATGGACCCCATGGCTGATAAAATTTTAGTCACAAGCCTTCTCACCTTTCTGATTCCGGCGGGTGTGATTGACCCCTATATGGTGATTATTTTAATGGCCAGAGACACCTATATTGGCGGCATCCGCGCCGTGGCTGCGGCTGATAGTGTGATTATTGATGCAAGGAGTGGCGGCAAATGGAAGACAGCCTTACAGATGGTGGCCATTCCCGCGGTTATGATCGGCCCCTGGCCCCAGCCCTTTGAAATTATTGTCAAGATCGGCTACGGCCTCTTGTGGGTTTCTGTGATTTTAAGTATAACCAGTGGGATTCAGTATCACATTGCTTACCGCACCGGTCGCAAGGGGGGTTAAAATGCTTAAATATTTGCAACCCGCCAATTGGTTTTTCTTTTTTATCGCGATGGCCATGTGCTGCTACATTGCTTATAATTTCAACAATAATAGAATCCAAACTAATAATCGCAGCTATCCCGTCGTTGCCAGTTTTATCCGCTACATCGTTCGGTAAATTTTAATTCGTTTTTTTTTAATTTTGATCCTGGATTTTTTGCGATTCTTTTTGCCGAACGCCTAAAATATAGCCAATTGTAAATAGGCTTAAGCCCAAAACAAGAAACACAATCCATTTGGTCAGACTTCGACGAATCAGGGACTTCATCTGGGCATATTAACCATTGACACCCCCAGCTCACAATGAGTAATTTGGCCTCCTTAACGACACGTCTGATTTTTCTAACAGACCGATGCGGGAGTAGCTCAGTTGATAGAGCGGTGCCTTGCCAAGGCACAGGTCGCGGGTTTGAGTCCCGTCTCCCGCTCCAATTCACATGGCACC
>JAYWDA010000078.1:0-3521 GCA_043780105.1 Pseudobdellovibrionaceae bacterium
ACTAGGCGATTTATTTGAAAATAAAAAATTAATTCTAACGATGATTGCTGTAACCATTCTTGCTGAAATCACATTAGGATTTGCGCAGACAGTGATTCCTTATTTTATAGCCTCCGTCGTTGCAGGTTTGGGAGCTTCAGCTGTTCAAATTATTGTACCTTATGCGACCCATTTATTTGATAAGGCCCAGCGAGGCCAAGTCCTTGGCAGTATTATGAGCGGCTTGATGCTTGGAATAATGCTTTCCAGGCCACTGGCAAGTCTAATGACGGATCTGGTTTCTTTGCATGCGGTCTTTTTTGTTTCGGCAGCGGTCATGGTATTTTTGTTTTGGCGACTTACGATAGTTCTGCCCGAAAGAAAGCCGCAAGCAACAAATCTAAAATATAGAGAACTTATTTGGTCGATGAAAAATTTACTGATGACGACACCAACTCTTCGTCGTCGTGGTGTCTACCAAGGATTAATGTTTGGTGCCTTTTGCCTTTTCTGGACCACGGTGCCGCTTTTGTTAATCAGCCCTGAATTTAAATTCACACAAAAAGGTGTGGCCTTATTTGCGCTAGCTGGATTAGCAGGAGCTATTGCTGCACCTTTTGCAGGAAAACTGGCGGATCGGGGATTCAGTCGAAAGGCTTCGATCAGCGCTTTTATTTTTGGTACCGGCTCTTTTTTGTTAAGCTATTTTGCTCAGACAAATAGTGCCGTCTCATTAATTCTTTTGGTGATCGCTGCTAATTTTTTGGATGCCGGAGTCTCTGCCCATCTAGTTCTTGGTCAGCGTGCTATTTTTATGATTGATCCTGCCAATCAAAGCCGCTTGAACGGCCTCTATATCGGAATTGTCTATGTCGGCGGAGCCATCGGATCGGCGCTTGGAGCGTGGGCTTATCTTCATGGAGGCTGGGGAGCCGTCACTTTTATTGGAGCTCTATTTCCAATTTGTGCACTAGTGATGCTGGGGACAGAAAAATATTTTGGGTATGCGGAAGCCACTTAAAATTTTTTAAGATCCATCGATCGCAGTGCAGGTGAGAGGTAAGTAATCACTGCCACTGTGCACAAGCAAGCGACACCACCAAAATAAACAGCAGGAACCGTTCCCAAAAGTCTTGCAGCAATTCCTGATTCAAGTTCGCCAATTTCATTTGAAGAGCCAATAAAAATTGAATTCACGGCTGAAATTTTTCCGCGCATATGGTCTGGTGATGTCAATTGAACCGCAACAGACCTTATCGCCATACTAATACTGTCAAATGATCCACTTAAGGCCAACGCAAACAGAGACAAATAAAAATTCCGACTGGCTCCAAAAACCAAAATGCACAGGCCAAAGCAAAATACTGAAGATAGTAGCCAACCGCCGGTTCGTAAGGTTTTTGTCCGTGATAAATACAAACTCATTATTGTTGCACCAATGGCAGGGGCCGCCCTTAGTAAGCCTAAACCCTTGGGCCCAACAAATAAAATTTCGTTAGCAAAGATTGGTAGAAGAGCTGTCACTCCACCAAATAAGACAGAAATCATATCCAAAGACAGGGCCGGAAATAAAATAGGATGCTTGAAAACAAATCTTAAACCTGAAAATAATTCGTCGGTCATCGACGCGTGCTGTGAATGAACCGACGGAGGTGCCACATCCTTACGTATTAAAAACATCGAAAAACTTCCAATCAATAAAAGAAGGCAAACGATAGTCGATGAAGCGATCGCTCCAAAAAATCCAAACACTAACCCCCCAAAAGCAGGGCCTGCAATTCTTGCCACTTGCATGGCAGAACTTGCCAAGGCCGAAGCTTGCATCAGGTTTTTACGATCGACCAATCTTGGAACAGCTGCATAAATCGCAGGCTGAGAAAAAGATCGAGCGATACCGGTTAAGAAAGCGGCTGAATATAAAAGCCCCACTTGTAACCCAAGGGGAAAGTTAAGAGCAAAAAGATGTTCTGATAAAACCACTAAGCCTGAAACCAGACTGACAAACATTACTCGCCGATAAATCAAAAGCGGCCGCGCGCGATCCACTAAATATCCCGCGTACAAGGCAAGCCCGATCGCAGGAACAGCTTCAGTCAGGCCAATAAAGCCTAAATATAATGGGTCTTTTAAAAGTTCGTAAATCCGCCAGCCTAGGACCACAGCCTGCATCTGCACTGCAAATGTGAAAAGAAAACGAGCACACAACAGCTTTTTAAAATCAGTAGGCATAGATTTAAATTTAATTGCAGAAACTATTAAACTCACCTTGAAAGCAAAAGTCGGGGACATTTGACCCACAGAGTCTTTGTTGTTGGGCAAAGGAAGGACATAAACTGTGATAACGAAGACGAGACCTGATCCGCTGGATGGCTGTATTTTTGCTTCTTCTAATAGGTCATAGGAGACCTTATGAGAAATGCTTTAAAAAAAGAATTCGCCGTTCTTGCTGGAGTGGCCTCATTGATCAGCGCAAAATCTAGATCCCCCCTTTGGTCAGGTCTTTTTGCCGCCGGAGCCGCAGGACTTTTGCTGTCGTCCTTTCAAAAAAATTTCAGCTTTGCAGGAAAAAAAGTTTACATCACCGGTGGATCAAGGGGACTAGGGCTATCGATGGCTTGGAACTTATTGGATCAAGGCGCAGATGTGACTATCGTTGCTCGCGATGAAGATGAATTAATTCGAGGTCAAAATATTTTGTTAAAACAATTTCCTGACGCCAACGTGTTTATCAGCGTCTGTGATATCACAGATGTCAATGAACTTGCCGAAAGCTTGGACCAAGCTATTGAACGGATGAACGGAATTGATTTACTAATAAATAATGCTGGCTCGATCTTAGTGGGCCCTTTTACATCTATGGAAAAAGAAGATTTCGAAGCACAAATGAAACTTCATTTGTATGCTGTCGTTGAAGCGACGGGATTGATCTTTCCTCATTTTAAAAGTCGTGGACAGGGTCGAATTTTAAATATCTGTTCGTTAGGTGGAAAGGTCGCAGTTCCCCATATGCTGCCTTATGATGCTTCAAAATTTGCCTTAGCTGGTTTTTCACAAGGCGTTAGCGCTGAACTTGCGCCTCATAATATTGTGGTAACGACAGCTTTTCCCACGGTCATGCGCACGGGTTCACCCATTCAAGCGGTTTTTAAAGGCGATCACGGAAAAGAATTTGAGTGGTTTGAAACCATCGATAACCTGCCTTTGGTTTCGATGTCCGCAGATCGTGCCGCTAAAAAAGTTTTACAGGCAGTTGCTGAAGGAAAAAGTGAAGTGATTCTTTCTGTGCCCGCAAAAGCACGACTTTTATTAGGAACATTTTTTCCAGAAACTATGAATGCATTGATGGGATTGATTGCCGGCTTCCTCCCGACAAAAGATTCGGCCAAAAGAAAAACAGGGGCTGATAGCGACAATCGATTCTATCAAAATCGTCTTCTTGAGCCACTTCAGCGAAAAGCCCAAGAAGTTCAAGACGAGTACAACCAAACACCCCATCACGATGCTGAATTCACCATGGGACTTAAACATTAGGAAAAATTATT
>JAYWDA010000079.1:0-3202 GCA_043780105.1 Pseudobdellovibrionaceae bacterium
CTTTGATTTTTTTAGAATCAAAAGTAGATCCCTTTTCGTAACCCTTTTCATTTTTAACATAATTCGGCATACAACTTCCTTTCTATCTGACTCATTTCACGGGCTGAGATAACCTTAGAATTCCAAAGCGGGGTTCTTGTGGAGAATGGCTCACTTGTTCACCCAAAACCCTAATAGCTTTAGCCATCAAAAAGACCTTGTCAATTTCAGCGGAAGTCACTTTATGCTTTTGCTGAAATTTTGTCTGATTTCCTTGCGAAACAAAAACATGGGCTTAATTTTATTTTTTTATCTGGGTCATTCAACATCATCGAAGGGATGTTTATGCCCCAGATTATTTTATTGAGGCTGTAGGAGCCTCGGTGGCCCTAGCCAGGTGGTGTTGATATTGCAATGCTCTTCTAACTCTAAGGAGAACAAAATGTTTAATTTATTTGAGAAAACAGATTCACAGATTCAAAAAGATGTTAAGAGCGAACTAAGGTGGGACCCAAGTGTTGCCGACTCTCAGATCACAGTCACGGCGAGTGACGGCATCGTTACTTTACGCGGAAGCGTTCCTCACTATTTTGAAAAACGTACTGCCGAAGAAGCTGCCCAGCGAGTTGGCGGAGTTCGCGCGGTAGCAGATGAAATCGAAGTACATATTTTTGACACGAACAAGAAAACAGATGAGGAGATTGCAGAGGCAGCACTGAATGCCCTCAAATGGAACTATCAAGTGCCCAATGACATTAAAGTATCTGTCGATAGAGGCTGGATTACTTTGCGCGGTGAAACTGATTGGGCCTTCCAAAAGGCGGCTGCAACAAACGCTGTCAGCCATATGATAGGAGTGCGCGGAGTTTCGAATGAATTAAGTATAAAGGCGCAGGTTCAACCTTCCGACGTGAAGAATCGCATAGAACAGGCCCTTAAACGTTCAGCAGAGCGAGAAGGTAGAAAAATAAATGTTGCCGTCAAAGGCAGTTGCGTCACTCTTTCTGGAAATGTTCATTCATATACCGAAATTGGAGACGCTGCAATGGCGGCTTGGAATGCCCCTGGAGTATTGCAGGTTGAGAATAACCTCAAGTTAACACATTAAGGGAAGGCCCACCTTGTAAAGGGAAAAATATGAATGATTATATCGTTTGGTTAGATTCCGAAAATGCTAAGATTTTTTCTTTAAAAACATCAGGCGTCGAAAAATCTGTCCTCAACAAAAAAGACAGAGATTTCAGACCTCAAAATAAGCATGCGACCAAGGTAGATTATAATTCAGAACACTACTATCGTGATTTAGCCAACAGGCTCAAGGGCGCAGATCATCTTTTATTGATAGGCCCCGGCCTATCAATAAACCATTTTCAGGAACATCTGATCACCCATCAAGCGAAAACTTTAGCAAAAAAAGTTATTGCCCTTGAGGATTTTGAAAGCTTCGAGCATAAAACCGAAAAACAGTTGCTAGCCAGAGCTAGCAAATTTTTTAAGTCCTACGATCATTTTGATAATCTCATCTAAATTACTTTCTAAAGTTCGCCAGAATCTGTTAATGGACCTTTTAGATCGCCATGAAGATATTGTTGAACTCGTGGGTCGGGATAACTTTTTGTTTGCTCAGCCGAGCCTGTCTCAATGACGGACTTGGCGCCAATAAAAAAAATCCTGCCCGCAAATTGAAAAGCTCGCGAGAGGTCATGAGTTATCACAATCAAAGTCGTTCTAAGCTTCTTTTTCAAACTTAAAATCAAATCAGCCATTTCGTCACTATTGATCGGGTCCAGACCCGCGGTGGGATCGTCCAAAAATAAGAGTTCCGGTTTTAAAACAATGGCACGAGCAATACCCAGTCTAAGTCGCATTCCACCGGAGAGTTCATGCGCTTGAAAATGTTGAGCTTTTTCTAAGCCGACGGCACAGAGGCACTCGAGCACTCGGTCGTGAATCTCATCTTCCGTCATTTTTGTATGTTCTCTCAGGGGATAGGCAACATTATCATAGGCATCCATCTCGTCAAAAAGAGCACTTTTTTGAAACTGCATTCCAACTTTGCTGGCTAGGTCATGCTTTCCAATGATCGAAAGGTCTTTCCAGTTTTTTCCGTAGCAACGGATATGACCTTGAATAGGAGCATAAAGGCCGGCCAAGGCCTTCAGCAGAACGGATTTGCCACTCCCGCTGAGGCCAATAAGCACAATTGTTTCGTGGGGAAAGACCTTCATATTGACATCCTTCAAAATAATATCATCACCCAAAGTAATCGTGACATTTTCAAGTTCTAAAATAGGATTTTCCATCATGACTTCAAGGTATATGAATCTGAAATCCGAGGGAAGCTTTCTTACAAAGTTTGATTTATAAAATTTGCGACCGAAGGTCGATAGAAATTTTTTTTCACAGCTCAACGCTAAGAACGCCTACGGTCATCTTTTCATAAATATTGATTTGAGAATCCATAGATCTTGTCACTGACAATATGTCTCGCCTAAAAAATTTCTACATGTGGCACAGAAAATGCTAATTAAGTGGCGGAGTCGCAAGACGGGATTTTAATCGATAACGTCTAGTGAGAAACTACTCTTTTTATTTTACTTTCGTTCATGGGGCGCCGATTGAAAAATTCTCTGGTTACTTCTCCGCAGAACAATTTGAAACGAAGTCAGGCTGGCCGTATTCGTCCATTTGTATTGGCAGTCATCATCTTGAGTGCCGGCCTTCTTCTCGGTAAATGGTGGTGGCAAATCGGCGGAGTTCTTCTGATTGTTCTATTTGTAGAAGCTTTCTATCGCTATCGAACGTTAGATTGAGTCTTTCTGTTTTCGGCTAACCTTGCGCCCCACAAACAATTGATGGCGTGCTCAATTCTTACATTGGTAAATAAAATTGCACAAATTCTGTCACTTTATGTAAACCGAAGCTCAATATCTTAAGGTCGAATGGGACAATAAATCTAAGACTCGGGTTTATTTTCCCCATTTACGACTTTGATTGCTGTCATATGCAAGGCCAACTTCTTGGTGCGGCTCCTTCTTTGCACCTGTCAGCAATTACTTGAACGACTTAACCTCAAAATTTTTAAGGAATGGTTTTTATATGTCTGCAAAATTCCACATATCTGCCCTGATAGCTTTAATTCTGTCCATGGCGCTTCCGACACTTGCAATGGCACAAGCAGAAAGTAATACAGTTGCTGAGTATGGCCCATTTTGGGGGATGA
>JAYWDA010000080.1:0-1951 GCA_043780105.1 Pseudobdellovibrionaceae bacterium
GGATGCTTTAATAAACTCGGCGCCGATATTAACACCTTCGGAATTAATCTTTGTCACTAATCGCTGAGTCCAAATGGTGACGCCCAATTTTTCTAAGTCTTCATGCGCTTTTCGGGATAGCTTTGCATCAAAGCTGGGAAGAATGCGAGGGCCACCTTCAATCAAAATAATTCTTGTGGTTTTAGGATCGATTTGGTCAAAATCTTTGCCCAAAGTAAAACGGCTGATTTCGCCTAAAGCACCCGCAAGCTCCACACCTGTCGGGCCTCCGCCAACAATGACAAATGTTAAAAGCTGGCCGCGTTTTTCCAGATCGGATTCTCGCTCGGCCATTTCAAATGCGACCAGAACGCGACGACGAATCTCAGTGGCTTGCTCAAGATTTTTTAAGCCAGGTGCAAAGTCTTCCCATTCGGGATGACCAAAGTAACTGTGCTTAGCTCCGCACGCCAAAATTAAATAATCATAATTCATTGAACCAAAATCAATTTCAATTCTGTGGGCTTTGGTATCAACACTTCTCACTTCGCCCAGTAAAACTTGAATATTTTTAAAGCGAGTCAGTATGGACCGGATAGGATAAGCAATTTCAGCGGGACTTAATCCTGCCATAGCGACCTGATATAAGAGTGGTTGAAACAAATGGTGATTTCTACGATCAATCAAAACAACTTCGATGTCTTTTTTATCGCCAAGGGCTTTTGCAGCATTGATGCCGGCAAATCCACCACCGACGATAATCACTTTTTTCATTTTAAAACCCTATCCCCGCAAAAAAATGATGTCATCGTAATTTATTTGATCAACTGTTGAACTCTAACGCCGCGAGAGACTCGACTTAGGGTGCCGTTTTTAGATTTAGTTTTGCCGCCAGAAAAAATTCCAATCACTTGGCCTTGAGAATTCAAAATCGGTGCCCCACTCATGCCTTGTCTTGAATCAGATTCAATAAACATCAATCCTTGGCCAGCGAGGCGAGAAAGACTGTCCAAGGGAACGCCAAGAAGATTTGCGGCGGCCGTCAAATTTAATCTTGGGCCATGGGTCACGCGAAGTCCTTGACCTGTCGAGTTTGGGAAAGGAAAGCGATTTAAAAGGTCGTTCGAATCTTGGCCGCTAAGTGCTTCAGAGCAATTTGTGCAAGCGGGGAAGCCCGGAATGTAAAGATCTTGTGACAAAAGTGTCGAATTTTTATCAGGAGCGGCGTGCAGTGATGGCGCTAAAAGTTTAGGAATTTTAAAGGCCACAAAATCTGTTTCTTCAGAATAAAATGAGCCTAACTGGCGGGCGCGCTCATTAAGGGCAGGAAGTTTTTGTAGATAAACAGGATCAACCAATGGATTTAAAATAAGTTCGTCATTTTTATTAAAAATAAAAATGAGTAATCGGTCATTCAAGTTTTTCAATTGATCCAGATAAGACTCGACAACATGGGCATTCGTCCAAAAAGCGCCATTCATGATAAAACCAGTGGCCGCATGGGAATTTAAATAAATATCACATGATTTCAAGTTCTGCTCATCGCAAAATTTGATCTGGGCGCCAATCATTTTCCTGGAGGTTGCACTCATATTTTTGTAATTGATAAATCGCTTTTTAAGAGCCGTATATTCAGGGGAGGGAACTTGAAAAGTATTTAAAGATCGTCCCTCAGGATTCGGTACAACAATTTGCAGGACCGAATCCGAAGCCACGCGAACTTGTGGTGGAATACTAAGATGATCAAGCGGATAAAACCCAAGGTGGGCCGAGCTTTCCGCAAAAGCCAACCCTGATATAGACAACAGTGCAAGAAACAAGAGGTGTGTCACAGGAATCCATCAAGCAACATTGTGGCCAGTTCCTGGGACAGCCTATAGCTTTTAATCACCTTGAAGTGTGCAGCCCTTTAGACAATAGCGACAAAAAGGGGCTGCCGGCCGATAAAAAGAATTATTAACGATAGAAAAGG
>JAYWDA010000081.1:0-4385 GCA_043780105.1 Pseudobdellovibrionaceae bacterium
GGAGATCAAAAAAATCAAATCGGCGATGGCACTACTTTAGATTATGATCAGCTTGCAAAATATAGTAAAAACCAAGTCGAGATGAATCAATGTGGCAACTGCTGGGCGCGCTTTTTGTGCGGGGGTGGCTGCTCATTTGTGCATCAAAGTTTAGATGGCCAAAATATAAATAAGAAAAATGATTTTTGTTTTAGAACCAGATATTTAGCCGCTGTAGTCTTAAAATACTATGGCCTTACCAGGGGAATTAATGATGGGCAAAAAAAAGGAGAGCCAAGTGGCCGACAAGAAACACATTAAAAAGATTCAAGCCAGAAAAGCAGAAAAAAATACACTTCTGACTGCAAAAGGTGGAGACGGCTGCGTTCCCGTCAGATAATGTCAACGGATGGCATTACCACCGCTTTCTGAAGATTCAACCAAGCCACCGGATTCTCGGTGGCACCGTAAAAAAATACTGAATGGTTTTTTGCGGCTTATATTAGCGCTGACCATGGCGTTTTTTATCACGCAAATTAAACTCGATTTTTTTGAATCTTTTCTTTACGACATTCGAGTCAGATTAAGTCCACCGCCGCCAGTTTCGGGCGAAATATCGATGGTGGTCATTGATGAATTAACTCTGCAAAATTTAAAAAAGGAACCCTCAGCCAAGGATCTTCGTCAGCTGATTGATAAGCTGTCGACCTACCAACCGCGGGCCCTTGTTTTTGATCTGGATTTAACGGATCTGCAGGGAACTTTTGAAGAAAAAATGCAGCTGGCAGAAGCTTCTGTCAGAAACCCAAATGTGTTTTTTATGACTGATGATTTAGGTGTTGCCGGACAAAGCATTCACTCATCTTATCCAAAACCTTTGGATACTTTGCCAGTTTTTCCAGGATTAAAAAGTGCTGACATCAGTAATTTTGCCAAAGACGGAGTTTCCCGGCGAATGATGATTGCCTATCAAGGCCGAGAAATGCTGCATTTGCATTTAGCCAAAGAATTTAATCCCGATCTAAAAGATTCCGCAAAAATTCGCGGCCTTTTTAATTTTTTAGGCAGTGATCAGCTGTACATTAATTTTCATCCTGAAGGGGCCTATCCACGTATTGGATTTACTCAAATTCTTGAAGACAATGTTGATGCGAGTCTCCTTCGCGGTAAAATCGTCCTTGTTGGACAAGATCTAAAAACTTCAAAATTAGTTAAAATTGGCAATGAAAAAATGGAACGGGATTACGTTAGAACGCCCTATTCCCGAGATGTCTTAGCCATGACGTCAACGGAACTTCATGCCAATATGTTTGATACTTTGATTTTAAATAATGCTCCGGTTCGAACCTCGTTTTGGCTGGATTTTATTTTTGTGGGCATGATTTCAGTCTTGACTGTTTACGTTGTATTTTCGCTGCGCCCCTTGCTGGGTTTATTTATTTTGGCCGGCAGTCTTGCAGGTTTTGGGTTACTCGGATTTTTTGCTTTTTGGCCCTTTGGAATTTGGGTGTCGATGTCGCATCCATGGCTTGCGATATTTTTATGCTATTACTTTTTTATTCCCTACAGATTGATCATTGAAAATCGTCGAAGTTGGGAAATTTATCAGAAACATAAAATTCTAAAACAAGTCGAAGAGCTTAAAACAAATTTTATTTCGATGATGTCCCATGATCTAAAAACGCCGATCGCAAGGATCCTGGGTATGGCCGATGTTATTTTGCGCGACTCCACACCCATCAGCTCGCCCCAGCGAGAAGCTGTTGATACGATCAAACACTCTGGCGATGATTTATTGAAATTTATAAACTCGATCCTTAATTATGGCCAAATCGAAAGCCAGGCGGTTCAGCTTCACAAGCAAGGTCGCGATATCAATGCCTTGCTTGAAGAGGTCATTGCTAAGCACGAGTTCTTAGCCCGCTTGAAAAAAATTCAAATATTGAAGGAATTTGAGACGCTTTTCCCAATCTCGGTGGATCCAAATTTAATTAAACAGGTGCTTTCAAACCTGATTGAAAATGCCATAAAATATTCTAATGATGAGACCAAGATTTTGATCTCGACAGAGGAAAAAGGGGGGTCTGTTGTCATCCAAATCGCAGATCAAGGACCTGGCATCCCTGCCGACGAGTTGCCCAACCTTTTTATGAAATTTTACCGCAGCCAGAATGCCAAAAGTTCGACGATTAAAGGCTCGGGATTAGGGCTTTATTTAGCGAAATACTTCGTGGAACTGCATGGCGGACAGGTCTTTGTAGAGTCTACATATGGCCAAGGATCGACATTTACGGTAGAACTTCCTCTGGGATAAATAGCCAGCTTCACTATACACAAAAACTAAGCGGCTTGGGGGTTTAGCATGCTCAAAGTATTGATCGTTGATGACGATGCGGGACTTCGGTTTTCGATCCGCTCGGCTCTTGAATCGACCCGTCGATTTCAAATTGATGAAGCTTTTGATGGCGTGAATGCATTAGAAAAATTTAAAGCCGCTCCGGCCCAGGAAAAATTCGATATCGTGTTGATGGATGTCGATATGCCGCGAATGAATGGCCTTGAAACTTTAAGAAAAATTAAAGAATTAGAACCTGCAACGATCATCTTGATGCTGACGGCTCACGCCGAATTAAGTGATGCGGTTCAAGCCGTTAAAGATGGCGCTTATAATTACCTTTCAAAACCTGTCGCTTCTGAAGCTCTGATTGAATTGATTGATAAAGCTGTTGTTGCCCATACCTTGATTTCAAATATTGCAGCATCAGCCCCCGTTCTTGTTGAAGAGGGTCGCAAAATTATTGGCAACACTTCACAAATGCAAAAAGTGTTTAACATTATTCATAGGCTTGCCAAGGTCGATACACCTGTTCTTATTCGTGGCGCTTCGGGTACTGGTAAAGAATTGGTGGCGCGGGCGATTCATTTCAATTCAGTTCGTAAGGACTCAAAATTTGTGGCGATCAACTGTTCGGCCATTCCTGAAAACCTTTTTGAATCTGAGCTTTTTGGCCATGAAAAGGGCTCCTTCACAGGCGCTGATCAACGTAAGATTGGAAAATTTCAATACGCTGAGGGCGGCACATTATTTCTGGATGAAATCGGCGATATGCCTCCGCTGATGCAAGTAAAGATTTTGCGCGTGCTGCAAGAAAAAATGTTTGCACCTGTCGGAGCTAACCGCGAAATAGCCTCTAATGTTCGAATCATCGCAGCCACCAATCGACCCTTGGAAGAGATGATTAAAACAGGTCAATTCCGTGAAGACCTATTTTATCGCCTGAATGTCGTTCCTATATTTTTACCAGCCTTAGCTGAGCGAAAGGACGATATCGAAAAAATGATTTCGATTTTTATTAAGAAATTTAATGAGAATCATCGAAAGCGAATCACGGGAATTTCTGCCGACGCTATGGCTGTTCTAAAAAAATATAACTGGCCAGGAAATATCCGCGAGCTTGAAAACGTTATTGAGCATGCCTTTGTCTTAGAGGCGACTCATGTCGTGACTTTGACCTCTTTACCTGAAGCGGTCTTAGATGCTTGCGGTGTGGACCTGCTGCAATTAGCGAATGCTGTGAACGAGACCAAGCTTTCTGAAGTTAACGAAAGCTCAATGGTTAGTAAAAACGAAGGCTTCAGCGACGATTTAGACTTGGATGACGATTCAGACAATGATGACTTGATCGGCGACGAAGAAGTTTCTGCGTCGGGCGATCTGGATTTCAATGCTCAGAAAGAAGCTTTTGAAAAAGAATTTATCGTTAAAGCTTTAAAGACTTTCAAAGGTCGGATCAATCAAACGGCTTTGCATGCAAATATCCCTAAAAAGACGCTTCTTCGTAAAATTGAGAAGTATGGAATCAACGCGAAAGATTATCTCGAGTCGGCCTTATCTTAATCGGCAGCTCAAGTCGTCATGGGGCGATTCGAGGGATTAGTGTTCAAGTTAGTGCTGTTTAATGCTTTGCATTAGTTGACTCGGGAGGGGTGGGAACTTTAGATTCATCTCCTTCATGGCAATGAATCCCCTTCCTCCTCAAGCTTATACCAAAGACACTTTACTCCGTGCCTATGCTTGGTTACAAAACCAAAATCCATCCATTCGTGGAATGGCGACAACTCCTGATATTTTGGTCAGCCTTTTTTTGAAAACAACTCGCGACGGGGAAGAGGCCTTAGATCGGCCCAGCATTCAGAATTTTAAAAATGAACTAAAAAGTTTGGCCGGCCTGATGGGCGAGCTTGAGATTGGCAAAAAAGTCGCCGTGGAAACACCGACTCATCATCAAGCGCAGAGCACTGATGAGACTCCTCAGACTTGGGGAACGAACCAAAAACAGTCTCAGCCTCAGCAGACCCCTGACGTCATGAGCCTTCATGGCCTGGATCCTTTGTCTGTTGAAATG
>JAYWDA010000082.1:0-3010 GCA_043780105.1 Pseudobdellovibrionaceae bacterium
TTAAAAGAAGTGGGCTTTTTTACGATTGAAGATTTAGGTGAAGGCCGAAAAAAAATCACCAATTTAAAGCCTGACTTTTTTTTCGATTTTGTCGACTGGTATAACGATTGGCTTTATAAACAAGAAAAAGATAAAATTACGTTCACTGAAGATGATATTAAAGTTCTTAATGGCCTTTTGCATTTTGCTAGAAAAGTCGAACCTGTGAAAGGCTTTCGAAAAGTGAACGTCAATGATGTGCAAAATGATTCCATGAAAGAAATGGGCTATTTAATTAAAGCCGAAGAACTTTCCCCGTTGATTGAGAAAAAAATAATTTCAGAAAAAATTATGGAAGACGCCGGCGTTTTTGTGAATGTGGCCCTCGAAGATCTTGAAAAACCTGCGACTTACTGGAAGCTGATTTGGGATCTGAAAAAACACCTAAGATAAAAGATCTATTTCGCCAAGGTGTGGTCGCCGTGATTCAAGGTGCTGCGAAATCCCCTGAAGAAGGCAAAATCCTGCTCTTTGAGCGAAAGGACCATCCCGGTTCATGGCAATTTCCCCAAGGCGGCATTGAAGGAAAAGAAACTCCTGAAGAAGCTTTAATCAGAGAACTCATGGAAGAGATCGGCACCTGTGAAGTGCAGGTTTTATCAAAAGCTGCCAAAACCACTTTTTATCGCTGGCGGAAAAAAGAATCTAGGTTTGTTGGTCAAGAGCACCATTGGTTTTTATGTCAGTTCGAAGTGGGAGTTCTGCCCCTTTTAGAAAAAGCAGATCATTCTTTTCAAAGCTATAAATGGGTTTGGCCGCAAGAAGTGGTACCGCAAACTGTTGAGTGGAAGCGGCAATCTATTTTTTTAGGATTGCAGTATCTTGAACTTGTAAGTTCTGATCTGAAACAAATCTAACCTTCAATATTTGGATCTTCTTGGCAACGTAAAGGCAAAGTTGAATCTTCACCTTTAGCTGTATTTTCAGCACCCACCGTGTGCACAAAAAGCGAATTCGTTTTTGAGCCTGAAGCGATGGGTTGACCCAAGGTCACGATAATTCGGTCGCCTGTGCGGGCTAAGCCGTATTGCACAAGCAAGTGATCCACTTGAGTTAAAATATCATCCATGGATTGATACGGACGAATGCTAAGGGTTTGAATTCCCCAAACCAATTCCATTTTATTTAATACTTCTAGCTTCGATGTCACCGCAATAATTTTTGCTTTGGGTCTAAAGCCAGAAATAATATTAGCGGTTTTTCCGGAAGTTGTTAGACAAACGATGGCCGTGGCATTTAATTTTAAAGCACTTAAACTTGCACTGGCACCGATGGTTGCAGGAACACTTAAAAATTCATTTTCTAAAGAAAGTTTATAGTACTCTTCTTCATTTCTTTCCACTTCAGTGATGATTTCATGCATGGTCCGAATACATTTGAAAGGATACTTTCCGCTCGCAGATTCCGCCGATAACATCAGAGCATCCGTCCCATCAAGAACGGCATTGGCCACATCTGTAATTTCAGCTCTTGTTGGACGCGGGTTTTCAACCATGGAATCTAACATTTGGGTGGCTGTGATCACGGGCTTACCCAGTTTATTACACAAGGAAATGATTTTCTTTTGAAAGCCTGGCAAGCGACTTTGTCCAACTTCGACGGCTAAATCTCCGCGGGCCACCATGACGGCGTCACTCAAGCGAACAATCTCTTCAAGGTTTTCTAATGCCTCTAGCATTTCGATTTTTGCGACAATCTTTGCAGGAGATTTACGGCTGTCGATAATCTCGCGAAGTTTTCTGATATCACGACCATGGCGAACAAAACTAAGCGCGATATAATCTACGCCGTGCTCGATGCCAAAATCAAGATCAGCTAAATCTTTTTCTGTCATGGCTTCAACGGGAAGCAAAACACCGGGTAAATTCATGCCTTTTCGATTTTTTAAAATGCCGCCGTAAAGAACTTGCGCTTCAACAAGCTGGCCATGAACTTTCAAAACAACAAGTTCAAGCAAGCCATCATCAAGTAAAATTTTAGTGCCGGCTTTGCAAACGCTAGGAAGTTCTTTAAAGT
Source organism: Pseudobdellovibrionaceae bacterium (assembly GCA_043780105.1). Classification (GTDB taxonomy): domain Bacteria; phylum Bdellovibrionota; class Bdellovibrionia; order Bdellovibrionales; family Bdellovibrionaceae; genus JAYWDA01. The sequence goes on from JAYWDA010000082.1 coordinate 2,056, forward strand.
CACTGGGAATAAAACCAGTTCGACCAACGACATTTTCAGTGGTGATTTGGACGATTTCGCCAGCTTTCAGTTCGATGGAGCCTGTTTCAAATTTTCCGACGCGAATTTTTGGCCCTTGCAAATCCTGCAAAATGGTCACAGGTGCTTGCAGGTCCTTAGAAAGTTTACGGATAAGGTGAATCACGGAAAGATGCGTTTCATGTTCGCCATGGCTAAAATTAAGCCGTGCTACATTCATTCCAGCCTTGATTGCTTTTTCTAATGCTTTTTCACTTTGAGTCGAGGGACCGATCGTCGCGACAATTTTTGCGCGCCTGTCTGCTAACATAATTTAGGCTTTCCGGCTGTAATTACTCAAGCGTTGGGCTAAAGATTTCATGTCCTCTTCATGCCGTTTTTGCGTGAGCTCTTTTTCCTGTTGATGCTGTTCCTCGATCGTTGCAATTTTTGCTTCATACTTTTGCTCGATCGATTCTTTCTCAACTTTATGCCCTTTTTCACGGTCGACGGCAAAGTTTTTGTAATTTGTTTCAATGCGGCGAAGCTCACGACGATGATCGTCTCTCATTTTACTAAGAGAGTCCTTATACTCTGCCTGCAAATTACCCAATTTAGACTGGTAGTTACTACCCATATTTTGAACACGCTTGTTTATATTCTCGGTCTGCTTCATTCGCTCTTCTGTTAACTGTTCTTTCTGATCTGCGACGCGCCCTGCGTAACTTTCCTTCAGTATATCGACCGAGTCGTCGTAATGTCTTTCCAGATCTTTGGTATTGTCTTGGGTGGCTCTTTGTAGTTTTTCCACCCGAGTCTCTGCTGAGGTGCTGACGTGATCCAACTGGTTTTGCTGCTGAAGCTCTAAATTTTTTCGCTCTTCTCGGTTGCGCGAATTGATGAGATTCATTTGGCTGCGATAATTTAAATTGGCTTCGCGAACTACTCGGTCGTTTTT
>JAYWDA010000083.1:0-2673 GCA_043780105.1 Pseudobdellovibrionaceae bacterium
TTCTGATTTTACCCAAGAAATTTGCGGACAAAAATCCAACTTTTGAAGCGGCAGCCGTTTTTTCTGAATATGGAATTTATACAATAAAAAAATAAGTTAGCAGGCCGAGTCCTTGATGCGGTAACCAACGCCGCGAAGGGTTTCAATAAATTTTCCAGCAAGCCCTAATTTTTTTCGAAGGCCAACAATCTGCACATCAATACTTCGATCTGTCACCGCATGATTGTCACCATTCAGTTCATTGATCAATTGCCCGCGACTGAAAACCCAGCCCGGCTTTGAGATTAAGCATTCTAAAAGTTTGTATTCCGTCGAAGTCAGTTTAACTTCGCTGTCTTCCACTGCGACAGAAAACTTTTTGCGATCAACTTTAATGGAATGAATATTAACAATATCGTTGGGACTGATCACGGCTTGTTGAATTCTTCTTAAGATAGCTCGAACGCGAGCGACAAGCACTTGGGCACTGAAAGGCTTAACAATGTAATCGTCAGCACCTAATTCTAAAGCTGTAACAGCCTCACTATCCGCAGAGCGCCCTGTGACCATCATGACGGGAATCAGAGCTGTCTTGGGATTCATCTTAAGTTTGCGGCAAAGTTCAAACCCATCCGTGTCTGGAAGATTATAATCAACCAATATAACATCTGGATTAAAGTTTGAAGCGGACAAAAGTGCCTCATGTCCATTGTGTTTGGCAGTGACCGTATAGCCTTCACGTTCAAGAATTTCTTGCAGCACTTGTGTAATAGCGACATCGTCGTCTATCAGTAAAATTTTTGCATGGCCCAAAGTTGAAATCTCCTTGCTGACTTCTAGAATATCATTTTTAAGTTGGACCAAAATAACTTGCGTGAACAAAAGTTTTTGACACTGTGGATGCAAATACTTACGGGATATTTACGTCTCATTTTGATAATTAGTATGGAATGGACATACGCAGAACCCGGCTATTTCCATAATCAGCTAGCCAAATTTGATTGTCATAGACCTCTAAGCCCCAGGGCTGATTCAGCGCAGATGCTGTTGCGCCAAATTGGTTTGTTATAAAGCTAGTTTGACCAACGACAACGTCGGCAGGAGCTCCTGACAGAGTAGGAATTTTATTCCAAATCAGAAGGCGGTTAGAGCCGTAGTCAACAGCATAAACTCGTCCTAAGGAATCGATGCGGATGTCGCCTGGGTAAGTAAGGCCATCTGCACTGACGCGACTTGCATGGGATACTAAATCAGATTGCCCTAAAGCAAGGTCTGCGACAGAGCCATTATTTGAAGGAACTGAGTTCCATATTAAGATGCGATGATTGCTAAAATCACTGACTGTTAAATGACCTTGCTGAATGGAAGCGAAATAAGGCGAATTTAATTCAGCGCCAGCAAAACCCGCTGTTTGTGAAAGCATATTCGGCTGACCAACCACAACATTAGCAGGCTGGAAATTGGAAGTAGGAATCGTGTTCCAAATTAAAATTCGATTATTTCCTGTGTCGGTCACTACCAACTTCTGACCGTCAGAATAAACAGACTCAGGTCCCGAAAGTGTACTGGCACCGATGCCGCCGTTATTAACTTGTCCTGACGTCATATCGGGTTGTCCAACAACCACATCAGCAGGTTGGAAATTTGTTGTTGGAATGGAATTCCAAATAAGAACTCTGTTGTTTTGCCAATCAACTGCAAATAAGTGGGTCCCGTCTGAATAAACACTTTCAACATAAGCTAAAGAGCGAGCAGTAATGCCGCCATTATTTGGAGCGTTTGAGATAAAATCAGGTTGGCCTAAAACAACGTCGGCACTGGCTCCTTGGGCTGGATTTTTAGTGTTCCAAATGAGGATTCGAGAATTTGATTCGTCAGCCACATAGGCTTTAGTTCCGTCTGTTGTGGCATTAAAAGCATAATTCATTGTGCTGGCACTGATTCCACCGGCATTGGCCACTGAGCCTAAAAAATCAATCTGACCTAAAACTAAATCAGCAGCTGGAGTCAGCGTATTTAAAGTTAAAGAATTAGAAGTTAATCCAGGAACTGAGGCATCTATAACAGTTGATCCAACCGCAGACGATTTAACATAAATGATTTTCGAGCTAGTGTCTTGAAGCACAACAACGGCTGAACCTAAGATAGGAATCGCGCAAGAAGAGTCAGAATAAAAAGTTAAGACTGATGCTGAGGGAGCTGGTGCTAAAGTGACTGTTGTATCTGCGATTACTTTTGTCGTTAAGCCAGTAGAGTCTTGAGTCTCAATATTAATTTTTGTACACAGATCTGGCCAAGTCGTTGATGCCATCTTCCATGAAAGCTTTGCAGCAGGACCTGGAACAGAAACCTGGAGGGATATTCCGGTAGGTGAACTCGTATCAAGATTGCTCTTTTGGGTGCAGCCAGAAATAAGCTCAATAATGACTGCTAGTAATAGACCCTTCTTTACACTCTTTTGATTCATAACATCACCTCTACAATACCTTTCGAGCAGCGAAGTTGGAGCTGCACTAAGGATTTGTTAGAGTTTTGTTAGAACGACGGGCTTTTGAAAAAGTCTCGCCTTAAATTGTCTCAAATTTAGAATTTGGCGACCAAAGAGGTGGTGAAGGCCGTGTCTTCTTTTCGTTCAGTGGCCAGTAAAATCTTATTATGGATTTTAACCAGGTAAGCCACTTTCAAAGAAAAAAT
>JAYWDA010000084.1:0-1601 GCA_043780105.1 Pseudobdellovibrionaceae bacterium
ATAAAAGAAAGAAAATTTTGGATTGTGATTTTAGTTCTGATTGCAGTAATAGTTTTGGCTTATATTTTTAAAAGCCGGACATCAAATTAGCATTGACCCGAGACCTTAGGCCAACCAAAGCTTTTAAATTATTACTGGGTAATACATCCTTAGCATATAGCATAACCACGGTGCTTCCCATACGAAAAGCTCCTAGTTCTTCACCTTTATTTATTTTTAGCGAATAAAACTTTTCATTTTTTTTATTTACAAACTGATTTCCGACAATTTCAGCATCAAAACTTAAAATAATTTGTCCCACATTTGTCGCTGCAACAAACATGACACCGACAAGTCCGCGGTCAGTTTCTATTTCAACAAAAACACGTTCATTAATTGAAAATAAATCTTGAATATTTTCAGTTGACCAAGCGTTTACAGGCCACAAAGCCCCCGGAATATGCACGACTTTTCGAATAGTTCCAGTCACTGGTGAATGCACGCGGTGGTAATCCGTCGGGCAAAGATAATATGTCAGAAAAAAACCGTTTTCCCATTTTTTTAAAGCATTATCGTCAGAGGTGAACTGCTGCACAGAATAGGTTTTATTTTTAGCTTGAATAAGCTGACCAGCTTCAATCGCTGCAGCTTGAGTTATTAGGGCGTCTGCTGGATGTAAAGCCCAACCCGACCCCACCGGCCTGATACCGGCTTTTAATCTGCGAATAAAAAATTCACCCAAGCTTGGGTAGTTCTCGATCGAAAATTCGGCCTCTTGGAGGTCAATCCGGTAAGCTTTTGCAAAAGTTGTTATAAGCCAAGTATTTATAAACTTTGGTAGCGGCAAATGGACTAATTTTCCAACCAGATAACTGAGATGGTTTTTTGGTAAAAATCGAGTGATTGCTGACATTCGGTAATGTTGCTATAACAACCGTTAAATGTCGAAGATTTTTAAAGATATTAAAATTAAAATAGAGGACGACCTTGAACAGCATTTAGCGTGGCTAATGCCTGATCATGGGCCCTATCGAATTTTAAAACAATCTGTCGATGCCAGGCAAAAACATTCTCCGCATTTTGTTTACTCTGTTGAAGTGGCTGAGAAAAATGAAACTTTAAAATTAGAAGAATTTTCTTTAAGCCGGCTGACTAAAAACACAAACACTTTTAAAAAGCCAATTGTCGTAGGCTCTGGGCCCGCAGGGCTATTCGCCGCTTTACGCTTCGTCGAGCGTGGCATTCCGTGTGTATTGTTCGAGCGCGGCAGTGAATCCACCGACCGTATCAAGGGCATCAATAAATTTTGGCGTTACGGTGAACTTGATCCTAGAAATAATGTTTGTTACGGCGAAGGCGGAGCTGGCCTTTACTCAGATGGAAAACTAATCACCCGAATTAAATCTGATCATATACCCTACGTGCTGAATCGTTTGGTGCAGTTTGGTGCGCCGAAAGAAATTCAGTGGTTATCAAATCCCCATGTGGGTTCTGATAAAATTAGACGTGTGATTCCTAAGATGCGCGAATTTTTACTAAAGCACGGTTGCGAAATTCATTACAACTCGCAAGTGACAAAATTAATTTATGGAACAAAATGCATCGAGGGCGTTATCACAGAA
>JAYWDA010000085.1:0-5546 GCA_043780105.1 Pseudobdellovibrionaceae bacterium
CGGGGATATGTGAAAAAAATTGGCTTGCAGCAACACTAAATTAGTCGCGGAAGACTTTTTGCACATATCACTTTACTGCGCATAACTGACGTTATGTGAAGCTTCACATAATGTGCGGGTCTCAACAGAAGACCAGGCTGAAAACCCCGAAGGATCTATCCGTAATCAAGAAGAACGTTTAAAAGATTACATCAAAATGAAATCCTATGACGGTGACTTTGGTGATCTTATTGAAACTTACTGTGATCCTGGGATTTCAGCTAAAGACATGAACCGTCCTGCCTTTCAGCGAATGATGAAAGATATTGAACATAAAAAAATAAATCTTGTGATGGTGACAGAGCTTTCAAGGCTGACTAGATCCACTAAAGACTTTGCCGAGATCAATGACTTTTTAAAAGCCCATGACTGCAAGTTTTTGTCTTTAAGGGATAATTTTGATTCCACAACCGCAGCCGGTGAAATGATTATGCTGACAATCGCAAATTTCGCACAGTTTGAAAGACGGCAACTGGGCGAACGCATCGCAAATGCCTTTCAAGCTAGAAGCAAGCGCGGCCTATGGAATGGTGGAGCTTTGCCTTTGGGCTATGAGGTGAATCCCGATAAGCCTGGGCATTTAAAAATCATTCCATTTGAATCCGAAATCGTGCAAAAAGTTTTTGAGAGCTTTTTAAAAAATGAAACTCTTTCCTCAACTGGAAGGGCTTTGAATGCCGCAGGTGTTGTAATGCCTAGAAAAATTCGCAAAGGTCCAAAGTTTCGCCATCCTCATTTTACGATTGAAAATGTTTACCGGTTACTGACCAACAAAGCCTACGTGGGGGTGCGAGTTTACAAAGTCAAAGACGAGATCAGATTTGCGAAAGCTTGCTGGGAGCCAATCATTGATGAGTCTGTCTTTGCCAGGGTTCAAAAAATATTATCTGTTGATGCCAAGCACAGAAAGCCACCAAGTCCGCAGCGTTATCCCTATTTGCTGTCAGGGGTTCTTTATTGCAAGACTTGTGGAGACAGATTGTGCGGTAAATCAGCTCACGGGAGGGCTGGCAAGATTGCCTATTACGAGCACGCGCATTTTGCAAAAACTCAATCTTTGCTGGTAACAAAGGGGCTTACTTGCGATCCAAAAAGGATTCTAGCTTATAAAATTGAACCCGTGGTGTGGGAGGATGTAAAACGCCTTTTAACGGACGAGGCTTATGCCCGAATGATTTTTGAGGATGCAAAATTAATATCAAAAGCAGTTACAAATGATTCTCTGATTTTGAAACTCAATCATAAAATTAAGTTAAACAGCGCCCACACAGAGTCTTTGGTTAAAAGAATTGCCGTACTCCCAGAGGGGCTTGATGCAAAACCATTCTATGATGAAATTAAAAATTTGCAGGAGGACTCTTTAAGATTACGAACTGAGCTGGAGGTTTTTAAAAGCAAAAATTACTCTCAAAACAGAAACTTAAGCTTTGAAGATTTTCAAAAGTTTACGGTAAATCTTAAAACACTCGCTGAAACAGAAACAAGACCAGAAGCGAAAGCCGCTATTATCAGAAAAATAGTCAGTTCAATTCATGTGACACCTGATGGTATTGAAATCCAGTATCATGCAAGTCGTGATCACTTCAAAACAGAGCTAGGGGGCGCTGCCCCCGGCTCTTCCACCAGTTCCAAGGTCATCACCAACCCAATAAAAATAAGCTTTAATAAGCCCCACACAAAGCCATTAAACAAATACAGTGAATCCCACACCCCTTTGGGGGAAGGCTTCAGTGCATCAAGTTTTTTTAAAGATTTTTGTTCGAAGAGCTTGATATTTGGTAGTGAGAGGCGGACTTGAACCGCCGACCTACGGATTATGATTCCGTTGCTCTAACCAGCTGAGCTACCCCACCACACCGGGAAAATCTACCGCAACGCGCTAGTTACGCAAATGCTATAGTCCTCAAACGAGGTCCCTGTTTTCCGGTATTTCGCAGCTCTTGTCAATCCACCGAAGCATTTATTCTTTGAATTCTTCCGCAAAAGCAGAGGAAAGCATTGACCTTACTGCGAATAATTTATGCAATCAAATCAAACGGATAGACAGCCAAATCCACCAACGGGGGTAATACGTGAAACATTTGATCTTGATCCTGACCTTAGGGACTCTTCTTGTTAGCTGTTCGCCGGAACGAAAAACTCCCGCTAGGTCAGATCTTGGATCTGGTTTTATCTCTGCCTCACCTTTTTTTAAAGTTCCTCAAGCTCTTATCACTGTGGTCGATTCCAGTAATCAGCCTCTCGCGGCCGAGGTTTTGATCGGCACAGCACTGAACGATCCTTTTCCGGGCAACTTGCTTCAAACCGATGCCAAGGGGCAGGTGGCCGTGCCGGAAACGTGGTCTTCCGAGGTACCGGTCACAGTCAGATCACCGGGCCATGTTGCCGTCACCTACTTAAAACAAGGGCCGCACGCGATGACCTTTAAATTGCGGAAAGCTCCGATGGCTCAGCGGATTGTCTTAAGTGGAAAAACCAAGGGCTACCCGATCAAAGATAAAGATGATCAGATTGATTTCGGCCTGATCATTAAGGGCATGTCTAAATCCGAGCTGCTGGCTTTTGATATTAACAAAGTGATTTCTTCAGATAACGATACGTTCACGGTCGCCGGGCAAAACGCTGAAGTTCCTAGTAATGTTAGTTTGCCACGGCAAAAAGAAAGCTACTTTTTACCCGTGACCATCGAAAAAAATCCTTATCGCTTATTTATGAATGAGCCTGGGCCGCAAAAAATTATTGCGCTTCGAGGCCGCTTTCCCTTTAAGAAAGTGATCGATTCTTTGCGGAACAATAAAAACTTTGTTGACCTGATCAATGATTTTTCATTGGACGGCGGTACGCTGCAAGATGTGATCGTCACCAGCTCGGCTTTAAGTTTAAATTTAGATTTATCGCAGCTTCAGTTTCACAAAAGCGTTTCAGTGTTATCGCCAGATCATGCATCGGATGAAGTTGTTATTGGAGTTGTGGCTCAGGATATGAATGGCGTTCTAATTCCAACCGATGTTAAAAAACTTCCGACGGGTCATGCGATGAACTTGAAGGCGCTGGAACCTGCGCAGTCCTATATCCTTAAAGTCTTGCAAAAACAGAGCGATTTTAATTCGGTGACCGATACCACAAACAGCCGGGACAGGCTGAGTGTCATTTACACTGCGGCCAGCGAAAAGTCCGCTGGTCAATTTTTAAATTTAGTCAGCAATCCAAGGGTGCAAGGACAGGAGATATTTTTAGAGAGCCCCCAAGCTGTTTCTAATATTCAACCTTACGCGACTTATCTGGTGTTGTCTGAACTGCAAGAAATTCCTGTCGGCAAAAGTACGACAAAAATTCCTTTAAGCCGGTGGGAAATTTATGCTCCTGGATGGGCTTCGCAAATCAGTCTTCCGCAACAGCCTTTATCTGCCAGCGCCACTCCGCAATGGCGCTGGGAAGCTTCTTTCTTTGGTGGAGTTGACAGCGCCGCCGATCTGGGGCCAGATATGATTCAGAAAACAACACATGTCACACGTAGCTCCATCGACTTTTAACTTATTCTTAATTGTATTCCTGATAAATATCACGGGCTGCACTCTTATGGAGCCAGCTCCTGAAGTTAAAAGCGCATCCAAGCCCTCGGCTATGCAAAGAATCTATTTTGCCCCTTTTGACCGCGTTTGGCGGGCCTCTCATGCCATTCTTAAATATCCAATCGCCAATGAAAATCCTGATGCTGGTCATATTGAAACAGAATTTATTAAAGGCCTCGACGGCTTTCTTCCTCCTGAAAAGAGCAAACAACCCTCGGCGGGCTTGCGATATAAACTAATTCTTAATTTTGCTAAGGGTCGCACCGAAGGCCGCGAATCCACCCGCCTAACCATCGATAAGAAAATAGAAGTTTTACGGGATTTTTTTTCCGAGCCTGAGTCTGTGTACAGCGATGGACTTGAAGAAAAAGTTTTATTTTACCGGATCGAGCGAGAGCTAGTTATCTTTGAAGCTCTGAAAAAAGTTTCCCAATAATTGATCACTTAAAAGTAGTCGGGAATTTTCGTGATCTCCTTGAAATATTTTTCAGGACTCTGGCTGCGCACCATACACGTGGTGGTTTTATATTTTTGCGTCATAGGCGGAAGACTGACGAAATTAAATTTATCATAAAACTGTGGATCAATATCAGAATACAAAAATATATTTGAGCTTTGTACTTCGGCTTCAATTTTCGTAATCACATCACGAATTAAAATCGAGGCATAACCCATTTTCCGCAAGGGCGGCGGTGTTGCAATCGAGCCAAAACCAAATTCATCTTCAGCAAATTTATAAACCACCAGCGAACTGACCAGGTGATTGTCTTTAGAGAGAACGTACCAAGTTCCTTCTTTATATTTGGTATTGATATGGCAAGTAGCCAGATAATCAGGCTCAAGTGCTCCTAAGTCCCAAATATCTGCGCCCATCAAAAAAACTTGATCCATTTCAGACGCTGAAGCTTTTCTTGTGAAAGTTATTTGTAGTAATTCTGCCAAAGTTGAACCAACGCCACAGGCGACGTGTGGTCATCGCCCAATTTCATTCCCGTGAGCTTTTGCAGACCCTGAATGGCAATCAACTGAATCTTTAATTCTGGTTCTTTTAGCATACGGGAAAAAAGCCCTGTCTCTTGATCTTTTGGCTTCTGAGCTAAGGCCGTTAACATCTGTGGACGGATCCACAAAGACTGTTTGTTCTTAAAATTATATTTTTGATGAAGCTCTTCCCAAAAAAGATCTCTGATTTCAGGTGACGATCTTTGACTTAAAATGTCGACGGCAGCGGATCTAACGACCAAGGCTTTGTCTTTTAATAAATTTTTTGCCACACGCTCAGACTCTGTAGGATTATATTCAGCTAAGGCCGTCATCGCGGCACTTCTCATAAACCATTGCGGATCTGTTGAAGCCTTCACAAGATCAACAGTAGATTTTTCTTTTCTGATTTGCGCTGCTGCCATCAAGGCTTTCCAGCGCATCTTCATACTTGTTTTCTCATCAAAAGCCAGCTGAACAAAATCACGATATAGGTGATCTGCGCTTTTATCGATGAGACTTTTTTGATTTTCAGGGGGAAGCTGCAAAATTTCATAAGCTTTTTCAGACGACTTCGGAATCGCTGCAGAAGCCCACGCGCTTAAAAGTTGAATCAGTAGAAGAAGACCAATTTTTATTTTCAAATTTTAACTCTTTTTCACAAAGTTTTCGAATTGATTCATCAGCTGACTGTTTTCTGCTGCGTCCGTTGCGGCTTCCTTTGCAGGAACTTGCGGTGCTTTTTGATCCTGAACGGCTTTTTCAAATTCCTTCATCAAATCCTCGTCTGCGGGAGAAACTTCTGCAGTAGGCCCAGGTTCCGACGCTAAACTTGTGACCATTGTAGAAGCAGGCGCACCCATCGTTGTGACCGTGCCAGATTCAATCGCCTGGGGAGACACCGCTAATGGATTTCCTGCAATTTCAGGCGTAACAAGGGATACGGCTCCACCG
>JAYWDA010000086.1:0-4966 GCA_043780105.1 Pseudobdellovibrionaceae bacterium
CCATTCACAATCTCCCGTTTACTGCCGAAGAGTATGGGGTATCTCGAATCCTTCACCAAGGCCACCGAATGACCCAACCAGCCCGTTACCTTACAAAATCGCGCTTCAAAATTGGCACAGATTGTCCGACAAAACTTTTTTATCAAGATGATAAGCGTTTTGGAAATAACAATGTTGAAAACACCTTCCTTCACGCGCTGGCCGAAGGGGGTTTCCAAGTGGGCGAGCTCGCAAAGCTTTACTACCCTGGCGGTACAGAGATCACTGCCATCGATAAAGACCAAGCCGCTGCTGAAACTGCGGCACTTCTGGATAAACCTAATGCGATTATCTACGAAGGTTCTTTCAAATATAAAAATTTATTTATCAAAGCCGATGTCATCGTAAAAAAAGGTGATCACTTGGAACTGATCGAAGTGAAAGCAAAAAGCTTCGATGCCTCTGAACAAGATCCGTTTTACACCAAGACAAGTTTAAAAAAGGGCGAGCCAAAATTAAATTCAAAATGGGAGCCCTACTTAATCGACGTTGCCTTTCAAGCGCACGTCATCCAAAAAGCATTCCCGAAACTTAAAGTGACAAGTGCGTTGATGCTGGCTGATAAAAATGCAAAGGCTTCGGTGGATGGTTTGAATCAGCTTTTTTTCTTAACAAAATATATTGACGGCAGATCCCAAGTTAAAGTGGCGCCTGGAATTTCTTCAGGCCAACTGGGTGCTCCAATCCTAAAAAAAATTAGCGTCGATGCTGAAGTGCGAATCGTTTGGGGAATGACTTTCGAAAATGGTCTTTCCTTTGAAGCGATGGTTGATCACTTATCCACGATCTGTGCAGAACACAAATTTGTGGCGTCGCCTGTGGGCGGACAATGTAAATCTTGTGAATTCAGAATTAGTTCCGAGATGAAAGAATCCGGTTTACAAAGTGGGTTTGAAAATTGTTGGACGAAGTCTGCCAACTTAAAATCCGCGGACTTTGAAAAGCCATTTATTTTTGAAATATGGAATTTCCGCAAATCCGCCAAACTAATCGAAGAAGGAAAATTCTTTGTTGATCAGATCACGGAAGAAGATATCTCTCCAAGTCCTGAAAAAGACAAAGCCGGCCTTTCAAACTCTGAACGTCAGTGGCTGCAAGTGCATAAAGTTCAGGGTAATGACTCTGCCCCTTTCTTGGACACCAAAGGTTTGCATAAAGAAATGAAATCTTGGACTTTTCCCCTGCACTTTATAGATTTTGAAACAACGATGGTGGCAATTCCTTTTCACAAGGGTCGCAGACCCTATGAACAAATTGCGTTTCAGTTTTCACATCATGTTTTAACTGAAGACGGCCGCATTGTTCATCAAGACGAATATATTAATAAAACCAAGGGACATTTTCCAAACTTTGATTTCGTGCGCGCTTTAAAAAAAGCACTAGAGACGGATCGTGGCACAATTTTTCGATATGCCACCCATGAAAATACGGTGCTTTGCCAAATTCTTTCGCAGCTGCAGGCAACCGCAGAAGATGTGCCGGATCGCGATCAGCTGATTGCGTTTATAAAAGATATTACGACGTCCACGGAAGACTCGGTTGAAAAATGGGTTGGGGCTCGCAGTATGGTGGATCAATGTGATTTGGTTAAAAAATATTTCTATCATCCTTACACCAAGGGTTCGAATTCGATAAAGAAGGTTTTACCGGCGGTGCTGAATGGCTCTTCTTATTTGAAAAATAAATACTCGGCGGCGATTTATGGCGGTGACTCTGCGATAACCAGTAAGAACTATAAAAACTGGGCTTGGATTGAATTGGATACAAGTGGACATGTCGTTGATCCCTATAAACGCTTGCCACCGATCTTTAGTGATCTGGATCTTGCGACCATGGATTCACTGATCAGTGATGGTAGCATTGCCGATGGTGGCGCTGCGATGACGGCTTATTCGCGCATGCAATTTACCGAGATGAGTGCGGACGAGGCTGAAGCGGTTTCGAGCGCTTTACTAAAGTATTGCGAGCTGGATACTTTTGCGATGGTTTTGATTTATGAATATTGGAAGCATGAGGTTGATTTAGCGTTGGGGAAGAAGGCTGCTTAGGGATTTGGTTTTTAGAAAGATCACGGGGCCGCCCGCCGTCACGAGCCTGGTGCACTTTTTGCTTTCCTCTCGACAGGGAGGCTTTGATTTTTATGCTTAAAATATTATTTATTATGTCGATTTTCATTTCAGTGAACGCCAATGCCCATGTGCCGGTGCTGCTTTTGCCGCGCGAGGGGCTGCCCGTAGCATCCTACTTCCTGACTCAGTCAGATATTTCTCGGGCTGTGTATTCAGAGTTAACAAGTTCGCAAAATATTTTTGTAGTGCAGCTTGAAATCAAGCCTGACGAAAAGACTTTGTTACAAGTTCTAACTCCTGTTTGTCCAAGACTTCCTCAATATGAGGAATATCAACCCACGGCCTTTGTTATAAAAGGTGACCTGCCATGGAAGCTTCAAGGCGAATCTAATAAAAATTTTATTCAGAGACTGCTTAAGAATTCCGTGGCTGTCGCTGAATCAAGTTTTCCTGTCGGAAAGCGTCCTAAGTTTCATGAAAACTTCGCCAATGTTGACTACTGGGTCGGAGGAGAGTGGCGAGGGCAGCTTGCGCCAGGACTTTACGCCATCGTCGTCTACAGTCCCGATAATAACAAAGGCGTTTTTTCGTTAGGACTTAATGATAAGGAATCGTGGAATGAGGACCTTTTTGAATATGCACGAACGACTGTTCCGAAAATCAATAGCGGACTTTGCAATCGCCGGGGATTTACGGGGAAGTTGAAATTCTGACGTCGAACTGGTTACTGTCCCGATCAGGTTTGCTGGATAAAGAGCACTCCTCCACGTTCAGACTCATACATTTCGCCTATTGAAAATGGACGCAAGAATGTTCCAACTAACGCTATAAAGAAAAAGATCACCCCTGACCAAAACTTATATATATGATTCACAAAATTCCGTTGAAAAAGCTTAGTCTTATTGTGGACTTAATTACGACTCTGAAATAGACTTTACAAGGTGTACACCTAATGATACACTTCTGTTTGAGGAGGCTTAATATGCATAGTACAAATCCAAAGCAACTTAGAGCCGAAATGAAAGACTATCTTGATTTGGCAACCAAAGAACCTATTCGCATTCAGCGTCGAGCTGGTGATTCTTTTATTTTAATGAAAGAGAATGCTTACCAAGATATGCAAACTGAAATTCTTTCTTTGCAAAGGCGACTCCTTGGAATGAGTGAAATTGTATCTGGCAAAACTACTGAATATAAACTTGGTGATCGTTCCCGCCTCGATAGATTTACTAAAAAGAAAAAATAGACCGTGACGAAATTCATTTTTTCAAAAAACTACAACACACAGCTTGAACACATTGAAAATTATATTTTTGATTCTACCGAAAAGATCGAAAGCGTAAACGAGTTTTTAGATCAACACGATAAAGTGTTGCTGTTCATTGAGCAAAACCCCAAGACGGCGGCTGTTCATCCTAAAACTGGAGACCAGTCTTGGCCTTTTGGTAATGGTCGATACCGAGTGTTTTTTAAATGCGTGTTCAATCAAAGCGATCTTAATATTCATTTGACGGATATTATTGATAATAAAGAACTAAATCAAAGTATTTACCCAGATAATTCAATTCCAAAATATGATGAAGAATGAAAAATAGGATAATGCTTTGCCTTTGAATTCACAAAATTCAAGATGTGGTTTTTTTAATCAGTTCTATTTGGCGAGGTAGCTCTGCCATCTTTTCAGATCAAGGAAACCGTCTTTCAGCGCCCGCACCACAGCACAGCCGGGATCTCCACCATGTCGGCAGTTTGTGAATTTGCATTTCAAGATCAGATCTTCGATGTCAGGAAACTCCTCGGCCTGAACTTCTCCAACTACGGCCACTTCCTGCATCCCTGGAGTATCGATAACTAATCCGCCCCACCGGGTCACAAGCAATGAACGTGCGGTTGTTGTGTGCTTGCCCCGCGAATCAGTGCTGACTTCAGAAGTTTTTTGCGCGTCCACGCCAATCAGAAAATTACAAAGAGTGGATTTACCAACGCCAGAGGATCCGACTAACACCGATGCCATCCCCGGATTGAAAAAAACCTGCAGAGCATTGAATGAAGCAGAATCTCGATCAGAGATTGTGAATGCTTCGACGTCAGGAAATTCAGATTTAATTTTTGTGACGTAGGATTGCGGATCGACGCAAAGGTCCGCTTTCGTTAAAACCAAAATAGGGGTCACGCCCGATTCCTGCCCAAGAGCGATGTAACGCCCAAGCCTTTCAAGATCGAAATCTTCGTTCAGTGAAGTCACAATAATAAGAAAATCAACATTAGCAGCAATGATCTGATTGTCGTACTTACTGCCAACACGCCGACGCTGAACAAGGCTCTTTCGCGCTAGCACGTGATGAATTTCTGCTTTTCGATTGCCTTCACTTAAGGTGATCGCGACCCAGTCACCGACCGCGGGAAATCCCGCTCCGTCTTTGGCTACTTTATGCAGCTTGCCGGTCACGACAGCCTCAAGAGTTAATTTAGGTTCGATAAGCACGCGGTAATTACCACGCCCCTGGCTTACGACTCGGGCTGGGGCAAAAGCAGTGGCGCTGTGGTCGGCTGTGCAAGTCTCAAAGCTTGATTGAAAAAATTCGCTCCACCCGATGGAGTGTAGGAAGGGGTTTAGAGGGGACATGATTTTACGAAGTAATTTAAGAGCATTATCTTTTGTCCCAGCACGCGTTTTTCCTTTTAATACCCATCACAAATTAAAAAACCAACTTTTTCAAGTTGGCTTTTTGAAAATCGAAAATTAATGGAGGTGGTGAATAAAATCCTAAGCTATTAAATATAGGTTCAAAGGGATGAACTGTTGAAAATTAAAATATTCTAAGATGCAATTTTTGGCGGAATTGAAGACCGCGTGA
>JAYWDA010000087.1:0-3563 GCA_043780105.1 Pseudobdellovibrionaceae bacterium
TTTAAACTGGTATCGTCCAAACAATAGCACCTTGGCTGTTGTAGGAAGTCTGACTCCGGATTTTGAAGAGCAAGTGATCAGTGCATTTAAAGATTGGAAATCCCGACCCCTTAAAATGGATACGATGAAAGAGCTCAGTCAGGTCGATGGTCTTCAGGTAAAACTTTTTAGTAAAACGGGACTGAAGCAAACTCAAATCCGAATGGGACGATTAGGTGTGGCCCGCAAGACGCCTGAATTTCTGGCTCTTCGTGCGGCGAACGAAATTTTAGGTGGCGGAATGGCGTCACGGTTGATGCAAAAAGTCCGCGACCAACTTGGCCTGACTTACGGAATTTCATCAGGCTTTGAATTTCGAAAAGAAAAAGGTGCCTTTTCAATTTCGACCTTTACAAAGAATGAAAGTGCCGGTCAGACAGTGCAAGAAGCGATTAAAGTTTACGACCAATTTATTGAGCAAGGTATAACAGACAAGGAATTGAATGCCGCCAAAGCACAGATGATTGCTCAATTTCCAAGATCCATGGAGACGGCGGATCGCTTTGGATATAATTTGCTGCTGCTTGATTTTTATGGGATCCCAACCAGCTATTTGACGGATTTTATTTCTAATGTCGAAAAAATTTCAGTGGATCAGGTCAATTCGGCCATTCGAAAACATTTAGCGGTGGATCAGTTGAAGGTTGTTATTTTTGGGGATGAAAAGCAGATCCTTCCACAACTTGAATCTTTTAAGCCCGAAGTCATTAAAGTTTCAAAATAAGCGCATCGTTTAAAGTTGAAGGCGTCGGCTTAAAGACCGACGCTAGCGCCCTCTTCACGAGGATCTGAAACTCCATGAAGAACATTTTTTTCTTTTGAAATTGCCTGAATACGACAGCCAGGATCTTTCTCTTCAATTCGCCAGCCTAATTTTTTAAGTTCAGTCAATGTGACGGCAGGAAACATCGAAGATTCGATTTGCAGTTCATCGGGCTGCCACTGTTGATGGTAACGCGTTAATGCAACTGCTTCCCATAAGGGCAATTGGTACTCTAAAAAATTTAAAGCGGTTAGTGCGACACAGGTAATAATTCTTGTCCCTGAAGGGGTGCCAAGCGCAAGGACAGGCTGTCCATTTTTTAATACCAGGGTTGGCGACATACTACTGAGGGGACGCTTTAACGGTGCTACTAAATTATTTTTTCCACCAACAGCACCAAAAAGATTTTGTGCGCCAATGTCAGCGGCAAAATCATCCATTTCATTATTGAGCATGATGCCAGTGCCTTCAGCAACCAAGGCAGAGCCAAAATAGCCATTGATTGTCTGAGTGCTGACAATGGCATTTCCTGCACTATCCATTAAAGTAAAATGAGTGGTTTCTGGCGACTCTTCTTTGACCAGAAAGTCTGGAGCTTTCGCAGCTTTTGATAAATTAATTTTAGCTCGAGCTTCAGCCGCATAAAGTTTTGAAGTGAGCTCATCAGTCGGGACCTTCACAAAATCTGGATCACCTAAGAACCGAGCCCGATCGACAAATGCTTTTTGCATTGAACTGGCTGTCAAATGAATCGACCGTGAATCTTGCGGACCCCATTTCGCCAGGGGATCTTTTTCTAACATATTTAAAATTTCAATCACGTGAAGGCCGCCAGAACTGGGCGGCGGCTGGCTAAAAATTTGGTAATCATGAAAGGTAGATTGAACGGGTTCACGCCATTTCGTTTGATAGCTTGCAAGATCCCTTTCATCAACAAGGCCTTTGTATTTAGAAATGGTCGAAGCGATTTTTTTGGCAATACTGCCAGAGTAAAATTCCACAGCCCCCTTTTCAGAAATCAGTATTAACGTGCGGGCTAAATCTTTTTGAATGAGTTGTTGTCCCGTTGATAAGGGTTCACCTTGGGTGTTCAAAAAAATCTTTTGAGAAGACGGAAATTTTGCAAGTCGGCCTTTACTTTCAGCAAGGGCACGCCCCAGGGCAGGATAAATAGGAAAACCTTGGGTGGCCATTTGAATAGCAGGAGCCATCACTTGCTGAAGCGAAAGGCTCCCATATTTTTTTTGAATTTCTAAAACTCCTGCCACGTGACCCGGTGTTGCGACGGCCAAAGCTCCAGTCAAAGACCGATCACTAACAACCCTGCCCGATTCATCTAAAAACATTTTTGAGTGAGCCTTGAGAGGTGCCGTTTCGCGGAAATCTAATGAGTAAACTTTTTTATCCTTGGCGCTGAAAAAAAGAACAAAGCCGCCACCACCAATTCCAGTCGATTGCGGGCGCTCGACGCCAATGGCAAAGGACAAGGCAGTGAATGCATCAAAAATATTTCCGCCTTGATTAAGGATCTTAACAGCTGCGTCCGTGGAACCAACGCCTTGACTTGAAACCATATAGTTTTTGCCAAAGCTTTCATACTGGGCGCGTTTTTTTTCATGGCCCAGCTGAAATTGCGAATAATTTTTAAAAGGGGCTGACGTGCAGGAAAAAAATCCTAGCAGAAGTAAGCAGATATATTTTTTCATAAAAAACCTTATTTTTTTCGAGATCGATAAATTAAATAGAAACCACCGGCCGCTAAAATTAGAGCAAGACCGATATAAAGATTACCTTTGCCGCTCTTTTTTGTAGGAACAGGTGGTTCTCCATCAAGCATCAGGCTTCCGTTATTGGTGGCACCAAACATATCTTCACCAGCGCCACGCAAGGGGCCAGCGTTCATTCGGTTTAATAAATCTGTTGTCGCATTTACTTTTAGCGAGCTGATCGCATCAAAAAATAGCTGAGAATATTTGGGATAAAAATTCTTGTGTGCACTGAAGGTCACAAGAATTGCAATTTTATTATCTTTAATGGTGGCGACATAGCGAGTGTAATAATTGGGAACTTCGCTGCCCATATGCAAGCCGTCCAGCCAATCTTGATTATGAATTTTGTTTTCTTTGGCCTTATAAACAATTTGCGAAATGCTTCCCGACTTAGCAGCGATCGGGGTATCTAAATGAGCACGGTAAGTGGCGTAACTGTCGGTCGGACCAACTTCTTTTGCCGTCAGAATAACGATAGCTTCTTTGGACTCTTCATTTTTAGTGGATCTGCACACCCATTCGG
Organism: Pseudobdellovibrionaceae bacterium; assembly: GCA_043780105.1. Classification (GTDB taxonomy): domain Bacteria; phylum Bdellovibrionota; class Bdellovibrionia; order Bdellovibrionales; family Bdellovibrionaceae; genus JAYWDA01. The sequence goes on from JAYWDA010000087.1 coordinate 3,095, forward strand.
TCTGTTCTAAAGTGCAGTTCCAAGCGTCTGGCATACTAAACGAGATGTAAGCGTTCGTAAAAGTCTTGGCTTGTGCGGGGGAATTAGGAAATAGAGTGAAAAAAACAATTAAAAGGTGCAGCATAAATCGTCCTCGATGGTTATGTACCTTTAAAGTATAGTCAGAAAAGAGGATGAGTTCCAAGGAGGATTCTTCGTATGTTGAACTTTCACCAGCTTACAACCTTTGTCACTGTGATCAGTGAGGGCAGTATGACCGCAGCGGCGGACAAGCTTTTTCTTACCCAGCCGGCCGTCAGTCAGCAAATCCGAAATCTAGAAGAAGAATTAGGGGTCGAGTTGCTGGTCCGAGGAGTTCGGCAAATCAAGCCATCGCCCCAGGGCGAAATCCTTTACGAACATGCACGAAAAATTTTGCAGCAGGTTCAGACGGCCGAAGTCGCTATCAAATCCATTGGTGCCGAACTTA
>JAYWDA010000088.1:0-1857 GCA_043780105.1 Pseudobdellovibrionaceae bacterium
ATTGCGGTTAATAACAATGCTAGCGATGAATTTGGTGGTATTTTCAAAGAAAATAAATATAAAGAATCTTTAGAGCAGCTCGGAATTCACAACCCCAACATGCATCTTTATAAAGAAGCACTGACATTAGCGGAAAATTTCAGGATAGTTGTCGTGTCTGATCAACACGCTTGTTGAAGTTTTATATTTGTATTCGACTTTTCTTTTTCTTTCAAGGGATTTAATTTGACAACTGCAACAGGGTCCCAATTTCGTGTTTCGCCAGACCATCTGCTTGGATTTTTTTCTTTAGCTTTTGTGTAAACGTCATTCCTATTTTTCAATAATTCAATGTCTAATCCTAAATGTTTTGACTCTGGTGTTACAAAATTTATTCCGCTGTGTAAATGTTCGGTGTTGTACCATTTTACAAATATTTCCATCCACGCTTTTGCCGCCTCAATGCTTTCAAACGGTTTCGATGGAAAGATCGGACAGTATTTTAACGTCTTAAAAAGTGATTCAGAATAAGGATTGTCATTGCTGACACTAGGCCTGCTAAACGATGGTACGACACAAAGCTTTTGCAGCGTAGCCAGCATCGTAGCGCCTTTCATTGGGCCTCCGTTGTCAGCATGGATAACCAGCTGATGTTTGTTAATTTTTTCTTTCAAACAGATTTCCTCTATTAAAGCGGCTGATAAATTTGATTCTTGCGTCGCGTGGATATTCCATCCAACAATTTTTTTAGAAAATATATCCAAAAATAAATACAAATAATAAAATTGACCACGAACGCAAGTCTGTAGATAAGTGATGTCCCAACTGTAGATCTGATTCGGTCTTACAGCCTCATAGGCCATGGGTTTTGCAACAACACGCGGCTTCGTATGTCCGCGATGGGCCGATAAACTTTCCGATTTCAAGATACGATAAAATGTTGATTCGCTCGCAATAAAAATTCCGGCGTCGGCCAACTTTGGAACGATCTGGTGCGGACTTAAATTTACAAATTCAGCACTTACGGATGTTTTAATCACTAAAGCTCTTTCTACATTTGTTAATTTATTAGCAGGTACTGTCAACGGCCCGTGGCGACCATCAACAGCACTTTTTTGCCAGCGCTGCAATGTCCGACATTCAATGTTGATCGCATCACAGGCGCGATTCTGGCGACAACCAGCGGCGACGACGTCTTCAATCAATAACAAAATATCATTGCGCTCGTCTGGCGTGGTTAAAGCGCCTCGCCCTCGGTCTGTTTTCCCCATAATAAGCTGACTTTTTTTTGGAGTATTAGCAAAGCTGATACTTCAGCCAAAGCTTTATCTTTTTTAAATAAATCTTTTTCCAAATCTTTAATTTTTGAATCGCGAGCATCTTTTTTATTTAGAAAAATCTTTGGTTTATTCACTGATGATAAAAAACTCAAACGCCACTCTGCAATTTGCGCACTGTGAAGCCCATTCTTACGCAAGTATAAACCGAGATCTTCTTCATTCAAAGAATACGTTTCTGAAATGATTTTTAAAATATTTTCTGACGACACTTTTGATTTATTTTTTTTGTGATTCATTTCTGAAACATTAGCACATTCTGACTGCCAACGCGTCACTGTACTTAACACTAAACCATTCTCTTCACAAAACTGCGCCACTGTTTGTTTACCTCTAGAAAGTAATTTTTTTACAATGGCCTGTTTAAATTCCTGACTAAATTTTTTCGAAGTTCCCATGCGTTATCCAATTGTCGCACCCTATTATTTTTTTAACTCACACGACAACTACCCTGAAACAGGGGGACCACTAAAAATCTTCGACGAATTATTCAAACTGGTTTGCTAAATATGCATCAAACTGGAACAAGCTCATTTGATGC
>JAYWDA010000089.1:0-6309 GCA_043780105.1 Pseudobdellovibrionaceae bacterium
ATTTCGCCTTTCGAAAAATTTGGTTTTGGGCTTTGGCTCATGGCTTTTATTGGCGAAGCCCTTTCTGATCATCAAATGACTTTGTTTAGGACCGATCCAAAAAATAAGGGCCAAACTTGCAAGGTGGGCCTTTGGCGCTATTCACGTCATCCCAATTATTTTTTCGAAAGCTTAATCTGGTGGGGATTTTTTATTTTTACCCTTGGAACTGCGGACACTTTTTATACCGTCTACAGCCCTTTAATTATTTTACTTCTTCTTTTAAAAGTGACGGGCATTCCACCAGCTGAAGCGCAGTCCCTTAAAAGTCGTGGTGATGCGTACAGGCAGTATCAACGGGAAACCTCGGCTTTTATACCTTGGTTTCCAAAAAAATAAATTTAATTAGGGAAATTGAAGTTGAGGACAGCGACTTCGAAGGAACGGCACTAAATCAGCATCTGAAAACTTAAATACAACATCCTGTGAAGCCTTCATTTCAAAAAGTTCTCGAATCAGAAGATGGCATTGGTTTCCATTTTGGCCATAAAATACTGCAGGGCCGCTACTTACGGAAGTCGGCGAATGTCCAAGAGCAAAGCCCGCATCTAAAATTAAGCCTTTGTAATTCAAAATCTCAACGCCGCCACGATTTTCTTTTTTTACCTCTGGAGAAATGATGACTTGCCCACGCCCCGTCCCCGTAATCTGAGCCGTTTCATAGTCAAAGTAAAAATTGTCGCCATTTGAAGCAGTGACTTCCAATCGCCGCTCAGCCTCGTTCCAATTGTAAGTGGGAGCTAAAGTTAACCTTGGAAAAAAGTAAAATTCTCGAGCTGCCGTGGAGTCCGTGTTATCTTCCTCATTCAACGAATTAAAAACCAGAAAAATTCCATCCGAAGAAAATAAATAATCGCGGTAAACCATTGTCGGTTTTTTAAAAGAGGTCACCGTCAGAAAACAGCTTTTACTGGGTTCAGAAAATAAAACTTGGACCTGAATATTGGCCCTTCGGTCGACCTTGTCTTTACAAGATAAAGCATCTGCAGCCAAAGTGAACTTTGGTAAAAAAATACAAGCGATCCAAAAAAAAGTATTTAATTTCATATCAAACCCCCCACAACTTAGCAGATCGTAAGGCTTTCATCCTGTCAAGGGAGGGATTGATATTGCCCAATGGTTCCTTGTGATTTCAATTCTTCGTTCATTTGCTTTAAAGCCGTTTCAAAACTTTGTTGAATTTTTACTTTATCCGTCACCGAAAGTTTCAAGTCGTTACTGGCGCCGACTAAAAGCTTGACCGACCCTTGGTTTAATTTTTTGGTCTGCATATCAACGCCAAAGATCAGACCTTTCAGACGCGAAGGTTCGATTTGATCAGCTAAATTTTGTTGAAGTTTTTTTTCAATGGCTTCGCCGTGAGTGGCTAAAGAAGTTCGTGCCGACGAATCTTTTATACCCTCTGGAATAAAGCTGATTCTAAATTTAGAAGAATAACCTTGTTCGGCAAGTCCCTGTAAAATCTTAGACTTATCAGTGTCAGTTAATGGCGATTTTGCAATGGAAACACAATCATCACCGCTACAGATTGTTTTCATCCGCGCAGGCCCCACAGATTCTGAAACCACCGCCTGAAAATCACCACGCTGAACATTAAATTGCGAAGTCACTTTTTGTTCCATTTGCCGAGCGTTGGTTAAGGCTTCATCCACATTTTTAGATTGGGCCAAAGCTTCCGCCGTCCCGCGCAGGTTTTGCGCTCCCATGCCAACCATGTCAGCAGAAAGGCCACCCAATTTTGCTTCCTCAAGACTTGCAACTTCACGCTTAGCAATTAAAAGGTCCGGTGAAAATTGATCGACTTTCTGTGCATAGGCTTGAATATTTTTAACAGTGTCAGAAGACAGGTCTTTTAAGCCATAGCGCTGAATTAAAGAAGCTCGAAGGGCTTCCGAATCGCCACCGTTTTTTCGAACAATATTAAACGCGTCGGCATCTAAAGTTTTACCATTAAAAACTTTAGATGTTGTCGAAAGCTCTGATGCGATTTCGAGCCTGAGCCTTTCAGCTTGCTGAAAAGAATCTGCTAAAAAAGTCTTTACTTCAGGACTGGCAAAAGATTGCAATTGATTGGAAGGAAGGGTTCGAGAAAAGCGAGTCGCAAAGTTGGCCTGATCGGCTGTAGGACCGACCCCTGCTCGGACCCAGGTCTGCGGTGCATCTGTTTTTGAGATGATTTTATTTTCTATTAAATGATCTCGGAATTCTTGGTTTGATCCAGCAAAAACTTGCGCTAAACGATCATCAAATCCTGGAGGGGCCTGCCCCTTGAAAGCAAAACGCGCTGATTTGTAATCCGAATAACTTTCCATTTCCAAAGTGGGAAATTCTTTTTTTAGAATTTCCATTTTACTGAAGATAAGATCCTTGTGATAGTTTGTAAGACTGGTCACCAAGTTTTTATTTAAAAAAGTTTGATTTAAATTGGTCAGCTCGGCATTTTCAAAACTAACAAACTTTATATTTCCCGTGGGTTTTCCATCCAGCGCCAGAGCCATAAATTTTTTATTTTGTACTTCGGTCGTTGGTGAAAAATAAAGATATTTATTGATCATCTCAACCCGGCCCGCTTGGCCTGTTTCTTTCAAGGCTGCGGCCCTGAAACCAAAGGCAGCTTCTATCCTGGCGGTCTCAGAAACTTCTGCGACAACGCGAGCGGCACGGACGACCTTCGCGGCATAACCAGCAATCAAAGTGGGATCAAAAACAGTCCCTATCGCATAACATCGCATCTCTGCCTGTACGAGAGGCGTTAGGCAGTTATATTTGACGTTTGTTTTTTCGATGGCAGCCACCGCGGCCTCTGTCATTTGAGCCAGGCGACTTTTTTGGTTGATGTTTTGGGTGGGGCTGATCTCTTGAAGTTTTAGAGGCCCACCGCTTGAAGCTTTCTTATTCCGCTCCCAGGTTTTATCAATAAAGTCTGCGAAACTAATGGCGGTCTCTTTGATCGAAATCCCTAAATCAACGACGGCATTTTTATAACCTTTCCAACAGGCCGCTTCAAGGCCTTGCTGGGCTTCTATATTTTGACTGCAATAACTTTTAGGATCACAGTTCCTAATCAGTTTTTTATACTCAGGATTTTTTTGAACAAACTCGTCACAGCGATAAGATTTTTTTGAAATTTCACAAAGTGAAAGTGATTGCTTAAAAAGGCCAGGCCACTGGTTGCAGTCGACTTTCTTTTGGCACATCGCCGTGATCATTGGATCTAGAAAATCTGCGGCCTGTAACGAAGTTGAGGAAAGAAAAAAAATCAGAACTGCAAAAAGCCGATAAGAAAAAGTTATCACTAAAGACCCCAGGACAGTGCCTGTGTTAAGCATATCAAAGGGCCTGACAAATTTTGCGGTATTAATGCATCTAAAGTGGATCCTGGTCTAAGGACGGCTCCAGCCAGAAAGATCAATAAAAATTGAGCTATTCTCGAGATAAATATTTAACTGTCCCGTATAGAAACCTTCCCTGTAAGGCCAAAACGTTGCACGGATTGTACATGATCGACCAGGCGGAAGAATTGTGGGACAATTGGTCGATGCATTGAACATCATGCCAAAGACAACCAAGCGCTGAATATGGATCTCCTGAGCGCGATCCGCTGTCAGAGTAAAATCAACTGACGAACGAAAGTTCAGCGGAACGGTGCCAAAATTATAACTTAGATATTGATCGTGTGAAGGCGCAGGTACCAGAAGCGGCCGTTGACTTTGCGCCTGTGAAAAAAGCGGTAAAAGTAAAAACACCAGCAGAACAAAAATATTTTTCATAAAATCCTCCTATCCATTAGTCTGGGGCAGGGCTATGGGAGGTTCAACCTTTATTTTGCAAATGGAATAGCAAAAGCCGCACCTGTAAGTCACTTGCCCATGTCAGTTCAACTTCTCCGGGCCCCTCAATTTGAATGGTGTCTGCTTCTGTGACTAAAATATCTTTAATAAAAAAATCATTTTCCGCAGCAAACAAGAAATAAAGTCCCTCTTCTAAATTAATCAAATGATGTTTTTTGTCTAAAACAAGTTCACTCATCTGAGCCTTAATTTTTAAGGGATTATAAATTAATCCAAGGTCGATGACTTCATCACCCACCAGTCGACAATGCACCGGCCAATCACCAGAAAACGAAAATCCAAGAAAGGGTTTTAATAAATATTCATTCAACCACAGCCCCTGCCCCTTCCATACAACTAGAAGGCGCTGCAGCCCCGGGAACAAAGAAAAGGAATTATCCTGGCTGACCGTCGCCATACTTAAACGCCAAAGAAAGGCGGCCTCTGGCTGATCAGGATTGGCTTGCAGAGCTATTTGCGAAGTCATGCCCTGGCCATTTTTCCAGGGCATGCTTTGATAATCTTTAAATTTAAATAATTTCTTTGGAAGTAATCGAGTACTTGAAGGCATCTGGATCCATTCCGTCTTTTTGCAGAGTTCCTGCCACAAGTTTTGGATACATCAGAAAATTAATATTTTCAGAATTAGAAGCTGGCAGTGAAAAATCGCGGGCCGAATTAAAAGCGACCCAATTCATCTCCCAAAATCCAAAAAATTTATTTCGAAGATCAGCCACATGAGGGTCTTCAAGTTTTAAGTTTTCTTCTAAAATAACTTTTCGAACATCGGCGGGATCGACGGGCACCCAAGCCCCGGCTGAATAATATTCTGCGCGGCAGTGTTGGCCTTTACTGACATCCCCTTGTTTACCTATTGATTTTGACAGCTCAGAAGTAAAAACCCGCATCCCAAAAACTTCACGGGCAGGAACTCCAGCAGCCCTGCATAAACCGACAAAAAGGGAACCAATGTCAGCACATTTTCCACCTAAGTTGCCAGACACTAAAAGGGTTTTAACATCCCCTAACCCACAGCCGCGAACTTTAGCATCACGAAAAGTATTTTCAATCACCCAGTCGTAAATCATCTTGGCTTTCTTATCAGGATTTTTTTCAGCCTTCACAATTTTTTGCGCGGTCTCTTTAACGATTCCATCTAATGGGACGTGATCAGTGGGTTTAAGATAAAGCTCGATATTTTCATTGGGTGATGGTTCGGGACGAACACGATTTCTTACTTTCACTTCATAAGAAACCTGCATTTCAATCTTTTTACCCTGATCCCACTGCGCATAAAAAATCGGTGCGCCGTAGGTTTTATCTTTCATAATTCCAGCTTTAGAAAAATTCCCTGTCCAGTTGGTCGAAATTAATTCTTGATACGAAGCCTGCGCCAACGGAATGGGCAGCCAAATTTGTGTGGACTCAGAGGCCTCTGAAGTGATTTTTTCTGTCAGCTCGACGGTTCGCCATTTTTGGGGAGGTTCGATGATCTCGGTGGGTTTAGTTTTACTTTTGGCTTGGGCCGTGGATAAAGCAAGAGGGCCTGCTAAACTAAAACCTGCAATCCCAGCCGCCGTGGCTTTCACAAATTGTCGACGTTGCACGAAAACTCCTTTTGAAATTTGGAAGTTTTAGCGTAACGTCTTCGATCCCAGGACTCAAGTCTTCAAAGTGTAAGCTGTCTTAAAAAATTAACGGCTTTGTGAACCAACAGCTGGATTGGTCGAGCTGGCTTCGTTCACAGTCCCTCTCATTTTAGCATTTAAGGAATCAGCACTGACGGCCCAATCCGTTAAAAAGTTAAAATGGCGATCGCGATCTGAGACCGTGATATTAAAGATCTTAACTTGCACCCGAGCGGTTTTAAGAGGCTTGTAATCCTTGGCTTCTTGGAGAGCTTTTAAGTAGCACTCCTGCCAGTCGGAGACTTCAGAAATCATTTTCGCAGTAACATATTTATTAAGCACTGAATGAGGCACATACATCCTTGTCTGGATTGTACAAATTTGTGCAGCGACTGCTGCCTGTGAGAGCGCCATCAGGGCTGCTAGTAAAATTATTTTTTTCATAGAATCAAACTCCGCTATTAGTTTTTGAAAGTGCCCGAGTATACCCTATTTTACTGCGCTGCGTCTAGTGCTTTTTAAGCTGTTGTTTTTAAAGATAATTTTTACGTATCTATCTGTTTTTTATGGGTTATCGCACAGACCTTAGATTGGCATTTGACTCTGACCTGCTTTCTCTTCATAACTTGGAAATGCCTGCCTTTACCCTCAGTTTGCTAATTATAATTTCCAGCCTGACCCTTCGAGCAAGCACGGTCGAGCGTGTCAATGGAAGTCGTCGCCCTGACGGCGGGATCACCTTAACTGGTGAAAATTGCGATCTCTTAAAGCGGCAAGTTGGAGCCTTTCAGTTATGGCAAGCAACGCTCTCA
>JAYWDA010000090.1:0-4987 GCA_043780105.1 Pseudobdellovibrionaceae bacterium
ATGGTCTAGGTGATTCAAACACGTTAAGTACGCTACTCATCAGAAACCAATCCATAGATCTCTGGTTAAACTTATCTTTTATTATACTAATTTAGTTAAACCGATGAAAAGAAATATTATTAAGACTGTCGCACAAAGACGCATCGTTTGAGGACTTCTTGCCCCAGAAAAAAGACATATTTGGCAGTAATTTTGCTTTTTAACGATTCAGGCATAGGCCCATAAGAAATAACTGGCATTAATAAATCTTTTTATTCCTGGTATTGCATTTTATCGCAGGTCCAAAAATGGTAGGGCCCACCGAAGTGAGCCCTATTTAATCATTGACGGTTATAAATTTTTTGCAAAAAAGCTTAGGCGCTTTCTGCAGGGTCGCCCGTTCCCTCTTTAGCTGCTGCCGAAGCCGCTTGGGCTTTGATTTCGTCATCAGACTTAAAAGTAACTTTCGGAGGTTGATTATCGTTGATCACTTTCTCGTCAATCAAGACCTCTTTAACGTTTGGCTTTGAAGGAATATCAAACATGATATCAAGCATGGCTGTTTCTAAAACGCCGCGCAGACCACGAGCTCCTGTTTTTCGCTTTAAAGCCATTTGTGCAATGGCACGTAACGCTTTTTCAGTGAACTTAAGCTCGACCCCTTCGTAGCTGAAAAGTTTTTGATACTGCTTAGTCACAGCATTTTTAGGGCGGACTAAGATATCAATCAATGCTTCTTCGTCTAATGGATCTAGAACTGCTAAGACTGGTAATCGACCAATAAACTCTGGGATCAATCCAAAGCGAACCAAATCATCGGGTTCAACTTTTCGAAGTAAGTTTTCACTCTTCTCTTTTTCTGCTTCGGTTTTAATATCTGCTGCAAATCCCAAAGCTCGATTCGAGGTGCGATTTTCAATGACTTTATCTAAGCCAACAAATGCTCCGCCAACGATAAATAAGATATTGCTGGTATCAACTTGAATAAATTCTTGTTGCGGATGTTTTCTTCCCCCTTTTGGCGGAAGATTAGCCACAGTTCCCTCTAAGATTTTTAAAAGAGCTTGCTGCACGCCTTCACCGCTGACATCGCGAGTGATCGAAGGGTTTTCTGACTTCCGAGAGATTTTATCGATCTCATCGATGTAGATCACACCTTTTTGCGCTTTTTCGATGTCGTAATCTGCTGCTTGTAGTAAATTTAAAACAACATTTTCAACATCTTCACCGACGTAACCAGCTTCAGTCAGCGTCGTTGCATCGGCCATTGCAAAAGGCACGTTGAGGATTTTTGCAATTGTTTGCGCTAGTAAAGTTTTTCCTGATCCCGTAGGACCAATCAAAAGAATATTTGATTTTTGAAGGTCAACATCACTGGCCTTGCGACCCGGAGTGAGAGCGTTGATCCGCTTGTAGTGATTGTGAACCGCAACAGCTAAAGATTTTTTAGCGCCCGTTTGTCCAATGACGTAATCATCAAGATAGCCTTTGATATCGATAGGCTTTGGCACTTTGAAAGTTCCTTTGACGGAAACTTCGCGCTCCTTTTCTTCAACAATAATGTCATTGCAAAGGTCGATACACTCATCACAAATGTACACACCTGGCCCGGCAATTAATTTCTTAACTTCCTTTTGGCCTTTACCGCAAAAACTACATCTTAAAGATCCACCAGCTAATGTACTCATTATTTATCCTTTTTCAAAATTTTGCGGGATTCAATCACCGTATCGATCAAACCAAATTCTTTAGCATCTGGCGGAGCAAAAAAGTTATCTCGCTCCATTGCGTCCCTGAGAGTTTTATAATCTTTCCCAGAGTGTACTTCATAAATTTTAGTTAATTTTTCCTTTGTTTTTACAAGCTCACGAGCATGAATTTCGATGTCGGTCACTTGTCCACCAATTCCTCCACCACCCATGTGAGGTTGATGAATCATGATGCGAGCGTTCGGAAGGCTGTAACGCTTTCCTGCGGCTCCCGCGCATAAGAGTAACGAACCCATGCTTGCAGCCATCCCCATACAATAGGTCGCAACGTCGCATTTCACAAATTGCATCATGTCGTAAATCGCAAGGCCGGCAGACACGCTGCCGCCCGGAGAATTGATATACAACTGAATATCTTTATCTGGATTGTCGGCTTCTAAAAACAACAGCTGAGCAATGATACTGTTTGCAACATCATCTGTGACGGCACTACCCATCATAATAATGCGATCTTTTAACAATCTTGAATAGATGTCGTAAGATCTTTCTCCTCGAGATGTTTGCTCAATTACATATGGTACAAGATTCACGATGAAACTCCCTCTGTTGCTGTTGGCCTTCATTTATCGGCGTTTGGCCCCTAACCTTTATCAAAAACACCTTGCTTGGACACCCGACTATGGTACTGATTTTAGAACCGTCACAATAAGATGAGCCTTGGAGACAATATGGTTATCAATTTGATTCAGAAAAGCCTTAAAAATTTAAATGGTCCCGTTTTAATCACCTTTTCTCGCTCGACCAAAGGCGTGGGCAAAGAAAAGAACGTGAAAATCGCTCATCTGGAATTGAGTCAACGACTTCAAGAAGCTGTTAAATCGCGAGCTATCACAGGAAAATTGGGCGAAACCCAAGTTTACAAAGAAATTCAGTTCTCTGGCTTTCGACATGTTGTTTTGGTTGGCTTGGGTGCTGAAGCTGACATGACCCATGAATCGCTTCGCGTTGTTGCCGCCAGCACCTTTGAAGCGGTCAAAGGTTTAAATGTTGAAGAAGCCTTTATTGATTTTGATTCTGTTTTAGCTAAAAAAAATGCGCCGGCTTTTATGAAGGCTTTTGTCGAAGGCTTGATGCTGACAAGTTATGATTTCAGTGAGCTTAAAGCGAAAAAGAAAGAGCCTAAAAAAGAAGTGACGTTTCATATTGCAGCAATGGATGCAAAAAATGTGGCCGTCAAAAATGCGTTTCAAGAAGCTTTGATTCTTTCTGAATGTGTGAATTTTTCTCGTCGCCTGGGCGATATGCCTGGAAATTTAATGACTCCAGAAATTTTAGCCAATGAAGCTGTTGAAGCGGCAAAGGGCACTGCTGTTAAGGTCACTGTTTGGGATTTAGCGCGGATTAAAAAAGAAAAAATGGGCGGCTTAGTGGGCGTTTCATTGGGCTCTGATAAAGAACCCCGATTTATTATTATGGAATACAAAGGTGCCGCTAAAACTGAAAAACCATTGGTGTATGTTGGAAAAGGCCTAACTTTTGATTGCGGAGGTATCAGCATTAAGCCTTCTGGTGGCATGGAAGAAATGAAATACGATATGTGCGGTGGTGCCAATGTCATCGGTGCTATTTTAGCGATTGCAAAATTAAAACTTAAAGTGAATGCGATTGCGCTTATTGCCTCGACTGAGAATATGCCAGGCCCTGGCGCTACAAAACCAGGTGACGTTTTGTTTGCTCGCAATGGAAAATCTTTTGAGGTGAATAATACAGACGCTGAAGGTCGCATCATCCTTGCGGATGCTTTAAGTTACGCATCGGAATTAAATCCAAAATGGATTGTCGATGCCGCCACTTTAACGGGCGCTATGATGGTGGCTTTAGGAAATATTCACACAGGTTATTTTACGAAAAATCAAAAATTTAAAAAAACCATTGAAGCGGCCGCCGATGCCTCTGGCGAATTAGTTTGGAATTTGCCTTTAGTGGACCACCATTTGAAAGATATGAAGGGCACTTATGCTGACTTAAATAATATTTCTTCAGGCAAGGGTGCTGGCTCTGCAACAGCTGCGGCCTTTCTAGAACAGTTTGTTGGAGAAGACATTCCATGGGCGCATTTTGATATTGCCGGCACGGCTTGGCATGTTGGTGGACGTCTACCTTATTGCCCTAAAAAAGGCGCTAGCGGTGCGATCCTTCGAACGTTTGTTGAATTAGCTAAGCAGAAGTAATTTTATTGTTCCATATTGATCGTAAAAGGCCGACCTAGGATTTGACCGACTTCGGCTTTATTGACTTGGACTTGTCCGGACTCACCTTCCACGCTTAAGCCAATCAACACCCACTGGCGCGGCCAATAATCAGCCACATTTTTAAAATTTATTTGTGCTGGTCTTTCATATTCATCAAAGCCATCGTCACCGGGACGCTCGCCAAAAATTCTGGCCACAGGAATCCAAATAGGATTGATCTTTGTTAAATCAGACGAGTACTGGCATTGCCCTTCGACTTTCATCGTTGGTTTTTCACCATTCACAGCCACGCCTTCAGCTTCAAATTCAAAAGTGATTTTTTTATAAGCGCGACAACCTAAAACTTTTTCACCAGATCCTGTTGAAAATGCAAAATGTCCTAAGCCGATTCCAAGACCTTGTTGGTCTTTGTAAATCTCAAGCCCTGAAACTAATCTTTCTTTAACTGCCGAATCCAGAATAGAACCATGCAGATGAGTGAAATCATAAACTTGCCTGATGGCCGCGGGGTCCCGCACTGTTTGGTATTTCGCAATATTAGTACCAATGACGTAAGAGCCTGCAAGAGTCGCTGCCGCCATAATGATTGAAGCCGAATAAATGGGTCGCAAAGGTCCTCCAGTAACCTCTTTAGTGTACCCAAAATATGACGTGGGCGCAGCTCACCTTTGGTCTTGATTAGTGCTGGCGTGGAGGTGCGAAAACCTCTTTATTTGCAGCAGGGCCTAGCGATATAGTTCTTAAAATGGACGCTCATCTCATCAGCTTCTCTGGCGATGGCAAGCATTCCTAGTTTTGCCGACCATCCATAAACGTTTTCGTTCGGACATCGCGCTGGATCGACAGCTAAATCCGTCACGCACATTTTTTTATAAACGGCTCCCGGACTGTTAAGGCTTTCAGTGTCTGATTTTTCTCCGTGCGTTCTTAAGAAACCACCGGCTAATTCGCAGCCGACCATATAAATAACAGGCTCAGCAGATGCGCCGTCAGAGGTCACAACGGACGGAATACCTTCTTGAATAATGACTTCTTCAACATCGCGAC
>JAYWDA010000091.1:0-1563 GCA_043780105.1 Pseudobdellovibrionaceae bacterium
AGGGCCACTGCAAACATCAGCAGGAGCCAGGGGCGACGGTTTTCCATCTTTTGATGGTAGGTGATGATCAAATAAAGAGGTATCCCAAAGCAAAATCCAAAGCCTTTCCCCTGCCTAAAGGCGAGCTGACCGAGGGGTCGGCTGGGGACAACTTAAAACCCTGTAAAAACAGCTGATTGAGGGAATATTAGTAGGCGAAGATAATCCACTCTGATATAGAAATTTGCATCCATGAACCAGCTTTTAACTGCCCTCAAAAAAAATCCTTTTGTCTTAGCTCCCATGGCAGGGATCACTGATCATGCATTTCGAAGTTATATGAAATCTTTAAGCGCCGGTGTCGTCGTCACCGAATTAGTCAGTGCAATGGGGCTTGATTACGGCAGTCCAAAAACTTTGCGACTGACCAGCTTTGATGAAACGCAAAGGCCTGTTGGGGTCCAGCTTTTTGGTGAGGATCCAGAAACTTTGGCCAAAGCAGCAAAGTTTATCGAGTCTCAAGGAGCCGATTTTGTAGATTTGAACTTCGGTTGCCCCGTTCCCAAAGTCGTTAAAAAAGGCGCAGGTTCTGCAGTTTTAAAAGATCTGGTCGCACTTCAACGTATTTTATCAACGGTGAAAGCCGGTTTAAATATTCCACTGACCATAAAAATTCGCACAGGTTGGGATGCAAATTCCAGAAATGCAGAAGAAGTTTGTAACATTGCCTTTAATGAAGGCATCACTTGGGTTGCAATTCACGGCAGGACCAGGGCTCAGGGATATTCAGGTGAAGCTGACTGGGATTTTATCTCAGAAGTGAAAGCCAAAACTAAAATTGCGGTTTTGGGAAATGGCGATATTCAATCTGCGCCTCAAGCGGTCGCTCGATTAAAAACTTCTGGCTGCGATGGGGTTCTGATTGGTCGAGGTTGCCTTAAAAATCCGCTGATTTTTGATCAAGCCTACCGTTTATGGAAGGGCGAGCCCGTCGATTTGGTAAAACGGAACCTCGCATTTCAGTTTATGCGTCTGAAAGAGTATATCGTAGCGCATTGCGAGCCTCACTTGCAGAGCATCCAGCTAAGAAAGTTTGCAGCTTGGTATTCCTCAGGGTATCCTGGTGCCGCTCAATTCAGAAAATCGGTATTTCAAATTCAAGCGACGGACGAACTTATGTTAGCCGCGTACGAATTTTTTAATCGGGTCGATCAGATGGAGCCCGAAGACACGTCCCAGGAAGCATTCTTAATGGGCGGACACGGATAATAAAAATTTAAATAGTAAAACAGCGAAGGAAGAAACATGTTTAACGCAGATAAGATTCGAAATATCGCCATCATTGCTCACGTTGATCACGGCAAAACAACATTGGTGGATCACTTAATTAGACAAGCCGGAACATTCCGTGACAATCAACACGTCGACGAACGCTTGATGGATTCCATGGATCTTGAAAAAGAACGTGGAATCACGATCGCTGCGAAAAACGCTTCGTATATGTACAAAGATTATAAAATCAATATCGTCGATACGCCCGGGCATAGTGACTTCGGTGGAGAAGTTGAGCGTATTTTGAACATG
>JAYWDA010000092.1:0-8880 GCA_043780105.1 Pseudobdellovibrionaceae bacterium
GGGACCAAAGGTATAGCTTTCCGACACACTTCACTGATTGGTAACCCGCTAATGACTCCGACGAAATTTTCTGAATTAAATCTGATTGAGCCTCTTCAAAAAGCTTTAGTAGATACTGGCTACACCGAACCTACTCCGATTCAAATTGCAGCGATTCCACCACTGCTTGAAGGTCGAGACCTTTTAGGGTGCGCGCAAACAGGAACCGGAAAAACGGCGGCCTTCGCATTACCAATTTTAAATCGTTTAGCGCTTTCAAAACATCGACCTGAGGGCCGACAGGCTCGCGTTCTGATTTTAACTCCAACTCGTGAGCTTGCGATTCAGATTTATGACAGTTTTAAAATTTACGGAAAGCATCTGCATTTGAAATATGCCGTTGTATTTGGCGGCGTCGGACAAGGCGTGCAAGTTAAAAGTGTTTCGGGCGGCGTTGATATCTTAGTTGCCACTCCGGGTCGATTGATTGATTTGATAGAGCAACGATATATTCACTTAAATAAGTTAGAAGTGTTTGTACTGGATGAAGCTGATCGAATGCTGGATATGGGCTTTATCCATTCGATCCGAAAAATTATCGGACTACTTCCTAAAAAAAGGCACAATTTATTTTTTTCAGCCACCATGCCGCCTGATATTGAAAAATTAGCTGCGACCATGTTGATTGATCCTGTTCGGATTGAAGTGACACCGCCGTCTTCAACAGTCGAACTGATCGCGCAATCCGTGATGTATGTTGATAAGGATAAAAAGAAAGACCTTTTGCGACGCCTACTGGAAGATAAAAAATTAAGCCGCGTGATCGTATTTACTAGGACAAAACACGGCGCCAATAAGGTCGTTGAAGTCCTAGAAAAAAATAATATTTCCTCAGCAGCAATTCATGGAAACAAATCACAAGGCGCAAGGCAAAGAGCTTTAGAAAGCTTCCGCGCCGGACGTGTTCGCGTCTTGGTCGCAACAGATATCGCTGCCCGCGGAATTGACATCGATGACATCACTCATGTTATTAATTTTGAACTTCCAAATATTTCTGAAAGCTATGTTCACCGCATTGGAAGAACAGCTCGCGCCGGCGCTCAAGGAATTGCTATTTCTTTCTGTGATGCTGAAGAACGCGCATTCTTAAAAGATATCGAAAAACTGATTGGACAACCAGTGCCAGTGAATTCGAACCAGCCATATCATTCGCTGGATGTTGCCAACGCCAAGGTTATGTCTTCAGGAAAAGCCAAAGCCATGATCGAAGGCAAGGGTCGATCCGCCGGGCGCAGACCCAACGGAGGATCACAACAACGGTCCCGACCTAAAACAAGCAGTGGGCCGTCGTCAGTGGCATCGAAACCCTATGCAAATGCGGGGCGCCCAACGGGCACTTCTGCTAGCAGTGGGCCTAAAAAACGTTGGTAGATATTACTAAATCTCAAACTGGGACAATCCTATCGAGTCCCAATAAAATCTCGACATTCGTCTTATAAAATCTCATTTTTGACCGATAAGTAAGATGTGAACAAGAAGTTGGATCTTGAAACAACAACAAGTCAGCACAAAGGCCTGAAAGGTTTTTTCGAGCAAATCCTAAGACGTTTTAAAGTCTTTATGCATTTATTTATTATGCTTCCCGTGTACTTTGCGGCCTGTTTAGTTCTTGGAACCTGTCTTGTTCCTGGAATCACCGTTTTTCGTTATGTTTCGCAAATGACTTTAAATCATTCGCCTTTGGTTCAAAACTTTGGTTGGGGTCTGTCCTTAGCTTTAGGATTTTTCCTCTACGGGTTTTCTTTAATTTTTTTAGCACCACTGGTGAATTTTCTGATTCGTGGAAAACTAAAAGCTTGGCGCGGGCCTTACTATTCCATCGAGTCCTTAAAATGGTTTATTCATAATGGGCTGACTTATTTAGTTCGCTTTACTTTTTTAGAATTTGTGACGCCATCACCATTTAATATTTTGTTTTATAAAATGATGGGAATGAAAATAGGTCGCGGCGTAATGATAAATACAACTTTTATTTCAGATCCTTCGCTGGTGGAACTTGGTGATAAAGTCACATTGGGTGGATCCGTCACGATTGTTGCCCATTACGGGCAAGGTGGATTGCTAATTGTTGCTCCTGTAAAAATTGGTCATGGCTGCACCATTGGTCTAAAAGCCACTATCATGGGTGGAGCCATTGTCGGTGACGGCGCTAAAATTATGCCTCACTCAGTCGTTTTACCAAAAACTTTTGTGCCTGCAGGCGAAACCTGGGGCGGTGTTCCTGCTCAAAAAATTGAAACGATTCCAATCGCGTCAGTGCCTATCAAAATTGCTTAATCCAAGCCTGATTTTGGATTTTCTAAAAGTTGTTTTTCTTCATGACCATTTCCCTCTCGGTGGTCTAAAGTCGAGTTGGTGTGAGCCGCAGAATGTAGTGCTTTCCTTCTAGACCTACTGACAGAAACCGCTCGAGTCCAGGGTTTTTTATAAATCTGCCTGATAGACTTGTTGAAGATGCCAAAAATATTTCGGAACAGTTTTCTATTTTTATTTTTCCTGCTTTCGGTTGTTTTTTTAATCGGTTGCGCCAGTGGTTTTTTGCGCATGCCCGCCTCGACAACTTTAAAGTACGATAATGAACATGTCCGACTATTAACAGCAGCGGCGCAAGAGGGAATTCTATTTCAGTTTGACGATGAATTTTTAAAAGATGTTCCCAACGCCCAGATTTCTGAAACCTGCAATAATGCAGAGGTCGAGGAGTGGGGCGCGCAATTTTATTCAATCTTAAGAATGTTTGACCGCGATCCTGAATTTTTTAAGAAAATTCATATCATTCAGTTTAAGCGTGGCGATAAACCCGCTGCAGATATCACTCGCGAGCTCGACGGCACTTCTTACTTAATTCTTACGTATCAAAAAGTGCAAAAGCGAGAAAATACCTCAGATGAATGGCGTAGAAAGTGTGATGGCTTTTCCCCATCACGCGATCAAGTGGTCTTAACAAAAATGGAATGGCCTTCCCACGAGGACATCCAAAAATCGTTAGAAAAACTACCAGCTAAATCTGAAATTGCTCGCTTTAGTTTTGATCGCTCATTTCTTGTTTTTTTAGCTCAAAGAAAAACAATACTTCGTATCACCCCGGCCTTAACGGCCGAAAAATCTTTTCCCACGATGGCCCCCTTTTTACCACAAATTTTGAACCAATTAGCCCAGCAATCCCGAGCGGCACGCTATAAATATTTAGATTATTACCTACAAGAGATCGATCAGAAAAGCCGCATGGGAAGTCAGTTTAAATTCTTTTCTATCCTTCAAGATCAGCGTTTAGAGCGTGGTATTTCCCTGGACAGCGTCAGTCGATCCATCGCTTCATCGATAGGGCAGCAGCTGACTTCGACGTATTTATTTATTTCTTACCGGTCCCACGGTGGCGAGTACGAGTACTCAAGCTTGCAAGATCTGGATCAGTGTTTGAAAACTTTCAATCCAGTCAGTTCTGAAATTTCTTATAAACCGGAAAGATTTTTACATCCAGGTTTTAGCTGTGGGCAAAAATAACCTTTATTGTTAATCGGAACTTAAGCGGTCTTCGCTGAATATCGTGAAACAACAATTCCAAGAAGCAAAGAAGAACTGGCGATGGTCGCACCCGCAGACGATGCGTAGGTTCCCCACACTTCGTGTCCGCTTAAACGCCAAAAGACCTCTGTACACATGACTAATAAGCCCGACATAAAGGATCCCACGAGCCATAAATCAAGAGATTTTACGGGGCGAAGCAAAGTCTTATCGCCCGTGCTCCACTTTTTATATTGTGTCAGGAGTAACAACCCAGGAATTCCAAGCGCTGCTGAGAAAATAAAATAATTTATCCAACCAAAGTTTTCTACAATTCTTCCTGACTGAGAGGTAAAAATAACTCGAGTGATGGCTGCCATGCTGGACATAAGTGCAAACTGAGTTCCCGTGAACTGCAAACTACAGACACTCATGATGAAGCCTTGAATCGCCGCGACACCTAAGCCGATCATAAAATTTTCAGTTCCAATCACAAGCGCCATCGCTAAATAATTTTGTCCGATCACAGCTAAAAGAATAAAACTTAACATTCCTAAAGCTTGCAACGCTCCAAAGATCCACAACGACTTTAGCATTCCTAAACGAGTCATCAGTGCGCCACCCGTTAGAGTTCCAAGAATTGTTGCCACCAGGCCAACAACTTTTGAAACAGCACCGATCTCTGTCTTTGAAAACTGAAGATCCATTAAAAAACGCGTCGATAAGGCTGAGCCCATCATCGTGCCTAGTTTGTAAATCATAATAAAAACTAGAATTTCCCAGGCACCCTGCCGGCCAAAAAAATCTAAAAATGGTTCAACGACTCGCTGACGAAATCGCAAAATAGGTCGTGGGGCAATAGTTGGTTCCGGCGAATAATAAACGGCCACTAAACCTAAACACTGAACCAGCGCCATCGAAAGATAAATTTCGCGCCAAGGTAAATGATCCGCCATGCTTAAGGCCACAGCTCCCGAGATTAGCATGGCCACTCGGTAACCCATATTATACATGCCGGCTCCGGCACCAAATTCATTTTTTTCTAATATTTCAGTTCGAAGAGCATCAACAACGATATCTTGGCTGGCACTAAAAAAGGAAATTAAAAAAGCTCCGAATGCAAGGAGACCTAATGAAGCTTTTGGATCTAAAAAGGCCATAAAAACTTCACTGGCAATAAGGGCCGTCAAAATAATAAAGGCCCAACCCCGCCGCCGTCCTATAATTCGCAAATTAATATTATCTAGGAATGGCGACCATAAAAACTTAATCGTATAGGGAAATCCCACCAGTGAAAAAATTCCTACCGTTGTGATATCGATTTTACTATCCGTCAGCCAGGCCTGCAGGGTTCCACCCGTCAACGCCAGTGGCAAACCAGATGAAAAACCAAGAACAGTGATAAAGAACATTTTTTTATTTTTAAAGACCTGGAGGATTGAGTTCATGTTTCGTAGAGAAATTTCTTGCGCATCTTCCAAAGTAGATGGCTGATAAAAGGTCTTCGTGTTTCGCCTGTTGTCACCATAAGAAGTTTTGTAATTTTCAAATTATCTGAATCTGTATAAAGGATAATCATCATCTCTTGAATAAAATTTGTATTCAAAGTGACGTAATTATCAGTTCCCACCGCAAGTTTCACACCCTTTTTTTCCCACCAGCTAAAAGGATGATCTTTATAGTCTTCAAAGCGACCAGTTAGTTTATTATTCGAAGAAGGCAAGGAAACCAAGTTCACGTCTTTTTGTATCAGTCGGTTCAATACGTCATGCTGATATTGCTCAACTTCACGAGCCGTATGAAACTTGGCTTTTACAAAATTAGTGTTTTCTTCATCCGTCAACTTTTCGCCGGCTAAAAGCTTTTCAAGAACAGGCTTATAGCCTCCCCAATCAAGCTCGATCATCTCGCGATGCTCGGGATCTTTTGAAGTGATCGGTTGCCCTTTGGAATTTTTCTTAATAATCTCTTGATAAAGTCTGTGAAAATAAAAATTAGGATTAATTCCTAAACTGACACCATGTTCAAGAGTGTCGATATGCCAAATATTCATTGCGTTATCGACAGCTTGGATGCCTTTTTTTAGGGTATGAAAAGTTTCGCCGTCATGGGATCTGATTTGAAAGCCACGATATTGCAGTTTTCTAAAGCCCGACTGCAATTCATTAAAATGTTCTTTTCTATAAAGTTCACGCTCATCACCTACGGTATCTACGTCCGTTAAATGAGGGACTAAGAAAGGATACTTATCCAGTAAGGTCACAAGCTCGCTGACCTGATACATAAAGTGATCTTTTCGCGTTTTAAATTTTTCAGAATCAAAGAAGTTTGCTTCTTTTCTAAACGATGGCGATAAAGTAAAATTAAAATCAGGGTGCTTATCTTGAAACTTTTTAAAACCGTCATAAAGCCCTAGCAAGACATCTTCAGCGTTCACTTCTTCGACACCAGGAATTTGTTCAGATGAACTAGAGGTTGAGCGATTCAATGAAAATTTTAGGCGAATGCGCCCAACGTTGTATTTATGGTAAAGCTCTTCGGCCATATGATAGGTGGCTGCCTCATGGGCTTCGCGAGAAATAAATATAAGTTTTGGCAGATACAAAATTTTTAAATACTGACTAAAGCCTTCAGTTTCTTTAAGGCTGATCAGATTTGCGACGTCGGCGACGGATTTAATCGGAATTGATTTTTCACCGTAAACTTCTTTAATTTTTTTCTCATAAATTGCCTTATGAGGACCCTCTAAAAGTTTTTTTAAGCGCGGATAAATAAATTCTGCTGTGATCGCACCCGTTAGATGGATATGCTCTTCTTTGTATTTCAGCGGAAAGTTTTTAAAAAATTCAAAAAGAGCTTTCGAAAAATCATGGTCTAGCAAAGCTCCGATATTAATTTTATTCACTTTAAAAAGATCGACGAGCTCTAAAAACTCTTTCACTTTTGCGTGAGCTTCTTTGTCATTTTGAATCAAATCAGAATCCAGCATCAATTCCAAAGTATCTTGAAGGCTGATGCCGTTCGTTTCGCTAATAATAGAGGCTAGACTTTTAACCAGGTATTTTTCTTTTGACATAGTATTGGTCTTAAAAAGACTAGCGGCTAAAGAGCGGCTTGTACATGATTTTATGCGGTCCGATACCCGTGATGTCAAAGACAGGTCCAGAATATTGAAAACCTAATTTTTCGTAAAATCCAAAAGCATTCAGGCGGGCATTAAACCACAAAAAATCGCAGTGCATTTGCTTTAAAAGAACAACACCACTTTGCAAAGCCAGGCGTCCGAAACCTTGACCGCGATACTTATCATCTGTGGCCATACCTCTTAATCGGTAGGGTGACCCGGCTGAAAAATTAGGATGTGATTGCATCATAAAGGTCGCAACGCTAACTAATTTTTCAAAATAGAAAATGCCAAGATGAAAAGTCGTCGATAAATGATCTTCCGGCAGCAAACATTCAGAGAATTTTAAATGCGGTTTCAGAATTTGATGTCTGATCGGTAGCAGCTCTTCAACTGAGATTTTTTTAACGGTGGTTGAAAGGATCATCCTGCTTTAATTCGCAAATATTGCTGCCAGGTTGATGGCATAAGCTCTGGTTTAATCTCTAATTCTAAAGTTGGAAGCCAGGTTGGAATTCTGGGCTCACGCAGCAAAGGCATATTTGCTTCTTTAGGCGTGCGCGCCGCTTTCCGCTGATTGCAATGCCGACAAGCCGATACAACATTATACCAAGATTTCTGGCCTTGCTTTGAAGCGGGTACGACGTGATCCAAAGTTAATAATTTTCCATGAAGTTTCGTTCCGCAATATTGGCAGGTAAAATTATCTCGGATGTAAACATTTTCGCGACAAAATCTGACAGCGCCACTCATTCTTGGGCGCACATATGATTTCAATCTTAAAACACTAGGGAGTTGAAAAGAAGCCGACACAGACCTTGCGAAGCCCGAGTGATACTCGAGTATCTCCACTTTGCCCTGGAACCATAAAATGAGGGCTTTCTGCCAACTTACGACCCTCATTGGCTCGTAACTTGAGTTAAGTAATAAAGACCTCGTTGAGGTCAGGCTCTGCATCGATATCCCCCTGACAGTGGCCTATTATCATTATAAGTCGAACATCCTCGCTTTTTCAAGTCTGGCTTCATTCTACTTGTCCCATTTTGGGATTTTACCCTTATATGCAAAATCGCAACTACTCAAAGCCATAGGGTTGCTTTAGATTTAAGATCACATGAAAAAAATCTTTTTAACCTTTTTGTTGTTATCAAATTTTAGTTTTGCACAAACGCCAAAGTCCGTTAAAAAGTTGGTTATCCTTGGGGATTCTTTAACTGAGGGTTATGGCGTTTCTAAAGAGTCCGCTTTTCCTCAGGTGATTGAAAAAAAATTAAATCAAAATTCGCCAGCTTGGCAGGTGGTGAATTCAGGAGTTAGTGGATCGACCACAGCCTCAGCCCTAAGTCGGGTTCAATGGATGCTGAAAAACAAACCTGATGTTGTCCTGATTATTCTTGGCGCCAATGATGGCTTACGAGGAGTCAAAACTGAACAAAGCGAAAAAAATCTGGCCGAAGCTATCGAGCTTGCACAAAAATCGCAGGTGAAAGTTATTTTAGGCGGACTGTATATGCCACCCAATTACGGAAAAATTTACACCCAGAAATTTAAAGCGATGTATTCCCACTTAGCAAAAAAATATAAGGTCTATCTTGTTCCTTTTATTTTGGAAAAAGTGGCGGGAGATCCTAAATTAAATCAAGCTGATGGCATTCATCCTAACGAAGAAGGCCATAAGATTGTAGCAGAAACCATTTACAATTCCATCAAGGACCAACTGTGAGCCTAGAATTAAAAAATATTCGTAAATCTTTTCGGCAAGGTGATTTAAAAGTCGATGTTTTAAAAAATCTTTCAGCCACGGTTCAAACTGGAGAAATCGTTGCCGTCGTCGGGCAAAGCGGCAGTGGCAAATCCACTTTACTTTCTATCTTAGCCGGTCTTGAAAAATCAGATGCCGGCGAAATTTTAGTGGATCAAAAAAATATTTCCAATTTAACGGAAAAAGAAATGACTTCTTTTCGAGCTCAATCGATCAGTATTGTTTTCCAGCAGTACCATCTGGTATCGCACTTATCGGCTCTTGAAAATGTCATGCTGCCTTTAGAAATCCTTAAATCTGAAGATGCTAAAAATAAAGCACAGACAATTTTATCAGAAATGGGTTTGGCTCACCGCCTGGATCACAAACCTTCAGAGATGAGTGGCGGGGAATGCCAACGAGTCGCTATCGCAAGAGCCCTTGTTGTGGCACCTAAAATTCTTTTAGCCGA
>JAYWDA010000093.1:0-1712 GCA_043780105.1 Pseudobdellovibrionaceae bacterium
TCAAAGCCCCGTTCTCCTACAGTCCCTATCGGATTTTTTAAACCGAAGCTTAAGATCCGTTATGGTGTTGTGAAATTCAGGGGAGAGCTGATCGCCTTCCCTAAAGTATCTGAAATACTGATCGCCTTCAAAGTATAGGTCGTTTGGGTGGCTAAGCCCGACACACGTACTTGATGTTGGGTTCGCAAAATATTATCTGACACGGTCAGCGTCGAGGCTCCCGTACTGACATTCGTGATTACGACTTGATCTGTGGCTGGAATATCTGTCACCCACGACACAAAAACATCTGTCACCAAGGCTTCGCCCAGCGTAAATTGACTGATCACTGGGGTCACACCATTTGTGCAGGGATTATAATTCGTCGTTTGATTTAAATCTGATCCCACCACCCAAAAATTATTTGGAGCTAGCACTTTCCATCCCCGAGCAATCAAACCGTTGTAAGGAGCCAGTGGCACCGAGTGATTATTTGGATCAAAGAAATAAGTATTTCCTGACTTTCCGCACTCGCTATCACGGCCAGCAGCCCCGCCGGTGGAAACCGGTCTCCACATCAGCACATTTGAAATATGATATCTAGGACCTTGATAATAAGTTAGATCGACCTCTAACCTTGTTCTGCGGGTCATGTTAACAACGTTTGAAGCGCAGCCCATTCGGGTTGGATGATCGCCATCATTATTGATATGCACAGACCAAGTTTCATCAGGATTTTTAATTTTCATCACTGAGCCATCGTCTGAAAGAAGCGCAAACTCATAAGCGCCTTCGGGATCATTTTCTCCAAGTCGAATCGCTGTGCTCATTTTTAAGCCAAAATACTCAATCAAGGTTTGGCCGGCATCATCTTTAAGGACTTCATTTGTTTGGCTTGAAAATCCTGTATCAAACATTCGAGTGGGAACATTAATTTGGGATAGAAAAATATCCTTCCCTGAGGCTTGAGTTAGATCGACATATTGTTGAGCTGTGTAGTACCTAGGCATTCCTGCCATGCGATAAAATAGTTTTGTTCGAACACCGTTAAGGGGCGTTGCCGTCGTCGTGCCGCCAAAAGGCTCGCAGACTAATCTGTTCAGTGGGAATGCATTCACATCAAAAGCTGTGAATGAAACTCCGGGGCCTAAATTTTCAGCGACGACAGCTTGCTGTTCTTCCAGCAAACAGCCACTGATCAACATTCCGAACGCGGCGATTAAAGGCTTCCCTGTTTTCATCTAAAACCTCCGTTGACGTGAACCCTTTCAGGATACTGGAGGTTTTAGATAAAATGATTAAATACCTGAAATCATTCTATTATAAGGCACTAAAAGTTCGACAATAAAAATGAACTTATCAAAATGGTATGAAAATTTGGTCAGTGTGGAAATTCGTGGGTGGCACGAACCGTGTTTTCGACGATATGAAAGTAGGCTCGCACGAGCATTTGAAAGGCATCAGGATCTAAACTTTTCAGGTAATCAATTTTTTCAATGTAGGTATTTTTGGCAATCAGTGCTGTCATGACATCTTGCACGCACTTCATTTTATTGAAGTCGTAAAAATCCTTGTCGTCCTTCACTTCTTTCATCGCCTTCGCAATTGAGTGATTTTCGAACAGGATATGCACGCCCATGGCGGAAAAGGATAAAAGGGCTTCCATGCTTTCTAGGCTTTTTTCTTCAACCACTGCCAAAACTCGCCTCCTTGCGTGTCCCTTCCTTCATGCT
>JAYWDA010000094.1:0-10638 GCA_043780105.1 Pseudobdellovibrionaceae bacterium
TCCTTTGTCAGGAGCAGGAGCTGCTTGGCCTTTATCTTGTCCTTTGTCAGGAGCAGGAGCTGCTTGGCCTTTATCTTGTCCTTTGTCAGGAGCAGGAGCCATTTGTCCCTTATCTTGACCCTGATCTTGTCCTTTATCTTGACCAACTTCTTTTGGAGTTGTGCAAGATTTCAGGTCAAAACTTAAAGTGCTAGGCATTTGAGCTTGGTCAGCTGTACCCATTGTGTGAGTGATTTTTTCAGCGTGGAAACCAGAAGCTGCGTGAATCACTTCTAAACCTGTTGCTGTGTGACCAATAACGATCAGCAAGTTAGCACCAGAGTATAATTCTAAATCACCAGTGTTGGTTTCAACAACGCGATCAACTGCAAGCAATTCAGAAGCATACTTTTGCAACTCAGGATATTTTGAATAAATTTCTTCTTTAGTAGACGCAGAGCCGACAGGCGTTTCAGAAGTGCCAATCACTTTTGAATTGTGAACGGCTGTGCCTGGCGTGTAATCTCCAGCAGCAGTTGCGGTTGCAGCAGTTGCAGGTTGATCACCATTATTAGATGATCCATTTTGTGAACAAGCCATGAAGCCGACAGATGCAAGCGCGGCCACACCGACTTTGAATGCGGATTTAGTAAACATAAAATTCCTCCTTAAAGGGTTGTTATAGTTTAACCAAGAACTTTGGCTAATTTTTAAAGTTGCAGGGAGTGGAAGAGCAATCGTTGGACCAGCGTTGAATCAACTCTATTTCAAATTTATCTAGGTCTGGGGTTTTAAAACTGTGGCGTTAAGCACTGTTGAGGTAAAGTACCCCTCAGCAAAAGTCCCATAATTCCTGAAACGTCTGCACTTTATTCATATTGTTAACGCAACATTGTTTATAATCGCTGGCCGCAGATTTGCTTATAAAAAACAAATTGATAATCCAACGGGGGATCTGTGAAAATTATAAATTTTTTAAGTCTTAGTCTTTTAATTGTCTGTTCAAGCTCCGTCGGTCGGGGGGAAATTAAGTTAGAAGAAGTTCAAGGATCGCTCCGTAACTTCCATCACAATCCTTCAAAGGCGATGGATCAGTTAGCACCTGAGGTCAGCCAAGGTAAATCAAATTCGCGAGGATCAATTAACTATATAGATGTGACCGCGAAACTCATGGAACGAAATTTAATTCGGGGAAGTATTATGGCTAAATCACCCCAACAGTTTGTTACCTTATCTAAAATGGGCGACAACGATCAGGCAACAAGCCTCGTCGACAATAAAACTGTGAACAGTCAGATCGCTGATTTGGATCGACAAGGGTTGATTCACTCAAGTTTAAAAGAGACGCCATGGGCAGACTCTTACTGGCCGATATATAAAGGTATTTTGGGTGACCGATATGCAGATCCACATTTTCCAAATTCAAAAATTTGGCTGGAAAATTATAATTATGTTTTGGCTTATCCTGCCAGTTCAGTGGTGGCGACAGGAAGCGTAACTGAAATTAATAATTTATCGCCAGCTGAAAAATATGATTATCTTGTGGGCGATTCTAGCATGACGATGACGAATTTTTCTTGGACCCAAGGGCAAAATTATCTTAACAACGTTGGCTTTGTACAAACTTGGATGGGAATTTGTCACGGCTGGGCTGGTGCTGCTCATATGTTACAACCAGTCCCAGGAGGGCCCATTACATTACAAGCAGCTAATGGAATGCCCATCACCTTTTATCAAAGTGATGTAAAAGCTTTGGAATCGATGCTTTGGGCTAATTCTTCTCCGGCGACTCGATTTTCTGGAACCGCTTGTAAAACTTCAAGACCTGAACGGGATCCTTACGGCCGAGTGCTTGAGCCTGGCTGTCTAGATAATAATCCGGCCACTTTCTTCTTAACTTTAACAAATCAAGTCGGCATTAATCAGCGAAGTTTTGTAATGGATGCCACTTATGATGCGGAAGTTTGGAATTATCCAATTACGTCCTATGAGATGACTTATTTTAATCCTCAGAGTTTGCACCCAACAGGAAACTTAAATCAGGCGATAATTCCTATCGAGCAATTTACAATAGATAAATTTCGAGTCTATCGTCCGAGCGAAGCAAAATACGTTGTCGGTGTTGTGACCGATGTTACTTTTGTTATAGAAATCAATCCCACTCATGGAGTCAGCAATAAGCCGCCCACGAAAACATTAAGATTTATGTATGATCTTGAGTTGGATGCCAATAAAAATGTGATCGGTGGTGAGTGGTATATGAACTCACATCCTGACTTTATGTGGACCTATGAAAAAGGCGCTCAGGCCATGGCCCGAGGAGAAACCGCAATCAATAGCGCCGACTGGAATGTCAGTGCGCCAATTCCTGAAGCGTGGAGGCCATTGGCTCGTCAAGCATCAGCGGCAGGATCGCCCCTGTATTCTGTGATTAAAAGAATTCTTGAATCGGCTCCGCACACAACTCCAGGCGGCCCGTTGGATGGTCCGACAGATCCTCCTATAGAGGGCACGCCGACGAATCCATAAATTCAGGAATCGCATTATCATTTGGATTATGACTATAAGTGCTGGCGATGTTTAAAGCTCGAGTGGGGTCAATGCTTCCAGAGGTTGCAATTTTTCCCCATAAGATTTGAGCGGAGTTAACACTCTTAAATAAAAGATAACGAATTTCTTTATAACTTAAATCTGGTCGTGCATTCCAAAGCATCGCGGCGACACCGGCTACATAGGGTGACGCCATCGATGTTCCACTTAACACAGCATAACTGTTTCCGTTTCTAGTGGATCTAATGTTAAGGCCCGGAGCGGCCAGATCGACACTGACCCGTCCGTAGTTTGAAAAGCGAGTTAAAAAATCTCCAGCACCTGCCGCGGCAACGCTAATAATATTATCATGCTTGTAGGAGGCCGGATAAAAAGGAGCGCGATCGATATTAATTCCATTTCCTACAGAATCACCATTGCCTGCGGCGGCGATAAAAAGAACATGCGCTCGGCGGGCACGCTCAATCGCTTCTGATAAAGCTTGGGAATAACTTGTTGATCCCCAGCTATTGTTGATAACGACAGCACCATTTCTAATAGCGTAATCAATGGCTTTAATGGCGTTCCCAGTCCAGCCACTGGCACTGGAATCTAAATATTTTAAAGCCATAATTTTTAAATTAATTCCAACACGTCCCAACTGAGCAGCCGCTTTTACAATACCGGCAACATGAGTGCCGTGATAAGCCTTCTGGTCATCTGACATGGGATTTCCATCATTGTTCGCAAAATCATATCCATAATAGTCATCAATCAAACCATTATGATCATCATCGATTCCGTTATTTGGAATTTCGCCAGGATTGTGCCACATATAGGGTGCAAGATCTTTATGAGTATAATCAACGCCACTATCAATGATCGCAACAATCAATTCTTTTCCTTGGGCACTTGAAAGCTTCGGATCGGTGAGAGGTTGAGTTGTTTCTATCGTCTCAGAAGAAACCTCGATATCAGTCGCTTGCCCATAGTCCGTTGAAAAAGTTTGATAATTGGGCTCAGCATACAAAATTTTTCTTTGTTGAATAAACGACGCCACCACAGCTCGAGCTGGCGATTGTGCCGAGAGTTTAAGGGAAATAACATCGTGACTGACTTGTGAAATCCGGAAGGGTTCAAGATCCGGTGTTAAAGCCTGAGCTGCCGCCATAGCTTCTTGAAATTGTGGAAGTTGATTCTTTATGTCAGACATTTTTAGCAAAAGATTGAGCGACGGCTGCGTGATCGAGGTTTCTAAAAAGTTTAAACTTTGTGCGCTTAAGGCTGCCTCAGAAGATGAATTTGGAGTGCAGGAAGAGTGAGCGGGACTGTCATCAGAACAGGAAAAAAATCCAAGTGTTACGAAAATAACACACAAACGTTTCAATTTCTTGGTTGTATTTTTCATTTCAGATTCTCCGATACCTTATGGTTTCATAGAAACTTGCTTTTTCGCAACCCTTCAAATGCAAAAGTTTTTTTATTTAGCAATGCTTGCAAATCTTCACTGGGAAAGTGTTTGCGGCGATTAATTGCGCTGAATGTCTATTCAACATAATTCTATTTATTTTTCGAATCAGTTGTGACGGGCGTGTAACCTAATAATTATTTTTGAAGTAAGCTTTGAGCAAGCTTAAGATCTTGAAGAAATTCTTGGCGTTTGATTTTTGCATCATCTGGAGTTGAACTTCGTAAGATCGCAGAAGGATGCCAGGTCACGATCACGATTTCAGCGCAGTGATTATTTCTAATTATTTTTCCGCGCTCGTCAGAAAGTTTAGGCAGCTTTCCAAGCACCGCGGTGGCCGCCGTTGCGCCTAAAGCAACAATAATTCTTGGCTGGACTTTTTTAATTTCTGCTTCCAGCCAAGGCTTACAAGCATTCATTTCAGAACCAGATGGTTTCTTATGCAGTCGCATTTTTCCTTGCGCGGTTTCGTGGGGCACCCATTTAAAGTGTTTAACCGCATTGGTTAAATATAAATCTTTTTGATCTAAATTAATTTCTTGAAGGGCCTGTTGTAAAATAAGACCTGCAGGCCCAACAAAGGGTTTTCCAGCTCTATCCTCTTGATCGCCAGGTTGCTCTCCGATCAACATGATTTCGGCAGTCATAGGTCCAACGCCAAAGACTAAATTATGAGCCTTTTCAAAAAGAGGACAGGCTTTGCAATTCTTGGCCGCTGTTTGCAGCTCTGATAGCAAGGCCACTTCCGGAACTTGCGCTTGAACATTCTGATTCTTTCGCATGACTTCAAGTCGAGCGGGCGCTGATCTGACAAGATCAGCAATCAACGAAACTTCAGGTAAACTTTTCCAGTACTTTGGCGGAAGCTCGGCTTTCATTGCTTTGATCTTAATTCGAGCAGGATTAAAAATCGATGAATAATAAGTCTTCCATAAATCATCAAGGTCATCTTTTAAGAGAAACTGATTTTGGGGCATGCCTTCAGCAAACTGAAGTTTTTCACCATTCCAGTGGGCCGACACATCGGGCGTAAAAATCATCCAAGGTTTATCGCCAAATCTGCGAACAAAAAAATCCGCGGTCTCTTTAAAAATCTGATGTTCAGGTTCGTGCCAAGCTAAATAATATTCAACGTCATTAAAAAAAGTTTTCTTGAATCGTACAAAAGCGTGCATTTTATGCATGTCTCTTCGTACGGACTTCATCAATTGCTGAGCACGGTGGATATCTTTATCCACTGTGATTTTTAAAAGATGAGTATTTTCATTTTTAAGTCGAAAAAGAATTCGGTACAGCAGGGCCCAGCGATCTGAATCTTTTGCGCAAGCCACAAGCCTGGCCATTTCAAGAAATTCTTTCGGAACAAAGAAAATATTTTTTTCTTTTTCAACAGTGCATTTCAGCTGAGAGGTCTCAGGAAACAAAGAAAGATTGCCTTCATTTTTAAACCATTCAACTTGGTCGGGGGTCACTTGTTGTACAAGAAGTCTGCGAGCTTCTTCACGCCAGCTTTTCAGTGTAGGCTCAAACTGCGCAACAATCATATCTCACCGCTTTGAGCGGTTTGAGTTAAATCAAATAAAGAAAGTTGTTTCTCTTTTGGATTAAGGCGCTCTTCTAAAGAAATGCCATCGATGAGCAAAGCATCAGGATTATGATCAGAAGCGATAATAAAAAATCGCGACCGGTTCCAAGCAATACGAAATTTTTTAAGATCCTCGATCCGCAAGCGTCGATAGGGTCGGACCGCTAAAATACGATCCACGTTGCGGACTCCGAAGCCAGGGACCCGCAGTAATTGATCGCGGTCAGCTGTGTTCACATCGACAGGGAAAAAATATCGATTTTTAATGGCCCAAGCTGTTTTAGGATCCATATCTAAAGATAAATTTTCAGATTCTGCGCTTGTCAATTCACTGGCTTTAAAATCATAAAAACGAATCAACCAGTCAGCTTGGTAAAGCCGATTTTCGCGAACCAGCGAAGGCTTTTCAACGGGTAATAGCGCATCGGCATTAGGAATTGGACTGTAAGCTGAATAATAAACACGCTTAAGGCTAAAGTTTTTGTACAAACTTTCTGAAGCTTTCAAAATTAAAGTATCTGAGCTTGGTGTTGCTCCGACAATCAACTGGGTCGTTTGCCCAGCGGGCGCAAAGCGTGGAGCCCGAAAATATTTTTTACCATCTTCTTTGGCTTCCGAAATTTTCTCTTGAATTTGGCCCATGGATTCGTGGGCTGAGCTTAATGTCTTAGCTGGCGCTAACTGGTCGAGATCACTTTGGACGGGCATTTCGATATTGGCGCTGATCCGATCCGCCCAAAGGCCCGCTTGTTGAATCAATTCCTCAGACGCTCCAGCGACAACTTTTAAATGAATATAACCATGAAAGCGATGATCTTGCCGAAGCGACCGCGCCACTTCAATTAAAAGTTCCATCGTTGCGTCTGAACTTTCGATAATACCCGAGCTTAGGAAAAGCCCTTCGATATAATTTCTGCGATAAAATTCTAAGGTCAGCCAAACCACTTCTTGCGGCGTGAATTTAGCCCTCTTGGTGTCACTAGAAACTCGGTTAATACAAAATTTGCAATCGTAGATGCAGTAATTTGTCAGAAGAATTTTTAGCAGTGAAATGCAGCGTCCATCTGGCGTATAGCTGTGGCAAATCCCAGTGCCTTCGCCGTTTCCTAAACCCTTTTCATCGCGCTTACGGTACGACCCACTGCTAGAGCAAGAGGCATCATATTTGGCCGCATCTGCCAAAATTTTTAACTTAGCTTGAACCGTTTCATTCATGTATTACATATAATTTACATATCAGAAAATGTCGATGTTTTCTGGACCTTTTGGCGAATAACAAGGATCAGTTTTCTTCAACAAAATTAAGATCGCGGGCAAAGGTTTCTTTCAGCTGGGCCAGGGCCAGAAGCGCTATGATCAGACAAGCTGCGCCGACCAGCATGGCACTTTGTTGTAAGCCGACAAAAGGTTTCAAAAATTGAAAGGTTAAAGTGATAGGAATCACACTTCCACGCACAAAGTTGGGCGCACTGGTTGTGACAGTGGCGCGAATATTTGTTCCAAACTGCTCGGAAGCCATCGTTACAAATAAGGCCCAATAGCCCGACGAAAATCCCAAAAGTCCGCAGAGGGTGTAATAAGTTGTCAGCGATTGCCCAGCCAATAAGAAATAAAAAATAACAATCACAGAAAGAAGGCAAAGAAAACCAAGGACAACTTTTTTTCTATTTTGAAAATACTGGCTGATCAAACCGCTGACTAAATCTCCAAACGACAGAGCCAGATACGAAAACATCACGGCTTTACTGGCTGATGGAATTTCAGTCATTTGAAAAGACCGACCAAATTCAGGTGAAAAGGTAATTAAAATTCCGATCGTAAACCAAATCGGAACGCCAATCAGGATCACACTTAAATACTTAACAATATTTTTCGACTGAAACAGTGAAAAAAATTGGCCCGATTTAAGTTTTGCTTCTTTTAGTTTTGAAAACATTCCTGATTCACTCAATCCCACTCGCAAAGCCAGCAAACATAAGCCCATGCCGCCACCGATAAAATAAGCGATGCGCCAATCAAATGAGTCTCCAATAAAAGCCGCGGCAACAGCCCCGAGCAGTCCAAAAGACGCCACAATTGTGGTACCGTAGCCTCGGGTTTTCTGTGGCATTAATTCGCTGACAAGTGTGATGCCGGCGCCTAATTCTCCGGCGAGTCCAATGCCTGCAATAAATCGAAGGGCTGCATATTGGTCGACTGTTTGGACCCAACCATTTAAAAGGTTTGCGACACTGTACAAAAAGATAGAGCCAAATAGGACAGACAAGCGGCCTTTTTTATCTCCTAAAATTCCCCACAGAACGCCGCCGATCAAAAGCCCCGCCATCTGGCAATTGATCAGCAGAACTCCTTGGTCTAACATTGCTGACTCTGGAACTCCTAAATTTTTTAAGCTTGAAACGCGAACAATGCTGAATAAAAGAAGGTCATAGATATCTACAAAATACCCTAAGGCAGCCACAACCACAGCCAGATAGGCTTTGCGAAGGGTTGCGGTTTCTGAATTATTTGGCATTGAGAATAATATAAATCATGCGATTGCCTCTGGCCAAGCGAACCGAGTTGTCGCCTTTTTTTAAAGTTTTTAAAACATCGCTGGCCGTGCCAATTTCTGTTTTATTGACATCTAAAATCACATCACCGGGAGAAACGCCAGCCAGGCCCGCAACACTTTTCGCTTCAACTTCCACCACAACTGGTTTTTTCACATCGTCGGGAAGTCCAAGAAGATCCCGAAGCTCAACATTCAAATCTGAGACTGTAAATCCTAAACCGTAAGGAACTTTTTGCCCTTTAGTTTTAACGGTGGGATTAGTCTGGCTCAACTTCTGATCATTCGTCGGCTCGCCAATCGTAATTTCGACGTCTTTGGTTTTAAAGCGATTGCCTTCTTGGCGAACAATTTTCATGGACACTTTTTTGCCGATCGGGGCGTCTGATACGGCGTCTTGTAATTCCGTCGAATTCTTAATTTTGCGGCCATTAAATTCAGTCACAATATCATAAGGTCGAATTTTTGCTTTCGCCGCTGGCGACCCTGGTCCCACTTTAACAATCACAGAACCCGTGATGTCATAAGTTTCAGAAGCACCGGGATCCATATCTCCTAAAGCAACACCCAGGTAGCCCTTGCGAATCGATCCACGAGATTCTAATTCAGGAATTATTTTTTTCACTTCATCGATGGGAATGGCAAAGCCAATGCCTTGGGCTCGGGCATCGATGGCTGAATTCACGCCAATCACAAGGCCATTGCTGTCAACGAGCGGTCCCCCAGAGTTTCCAGGATTGATCGAGGCGTCTGTTTGAATCAAAGGAAATTTATTTATTTCTTCTAGCGAACGACCTACAGAAGAAACGATTCCTTTGGTCATAGAATGTCCATGGCCAAATGGATTTCCAAAAGCGGCGACCCATTCACCAACTTTTAAGTCCTTACTATTTCCCAAAACGGCCACGGGTAATTTTCCGTCAGGTTTAATTTTAATTAAAGCAATGTCGCTGCGATCATCAGCACCGATCAGCTTTGCTTCATAAATTTTATCGGATTTTTCGGACAGCTGAACAGTGATTCCGGTGGCTCCGCGAACAACGTGGGCATTAGTTACAATCAAGCCATTTTCATGAATAATAAAGCCAGTGCCCAGTGCCAGCTGTTGGGGCTTATTGGAATGCGGTACGGGTTTTCTTTGACCATAAAATTGCTCAAGCATATCCAGCCAAGGATCGCGCATTTGTTGGAGATTTGCAGTTGTGGAAATATTCACCACGGCGGGATTGATCACTCGGGCTAGCTCAACAAACAAATTCCCAGGTAAAGGGTCGCTCAGTTTCATGGCGGGTGGAGTTTTCGGCAAAGTCTCGGCAGATAACAAAGCACTGAAACTGATCAAAGCTGAAAAGATAAATACATGGGTCTTTTTCATGGGGCCTCCGCTTTAATTCATTTTAAGATATTTTGTTTGTAAATCAGTGACCAAAGAATCTAAAAATTTTTTCTCTTCCTCATCAAGATTATTTTTTGTCTTTTCTTGCATGACGACAAGGAGGTCGATATTAAATTTGGCCATTGGTTTATCTTTTGACGTTTGGCCAGTTTCAGGATGGGGTGCGATTCCTAATGACATCGCGGCACTGGATGCAATGGACATGACGAGCATTGAAAAAGAAGCTTCCATTTTTTGATCTGTCATTGTTGTCTCCTTAAATGGGATAATAACCAATTAGTTTTAGCAATCTTGCTTCCATCGCTGGATGAAACTTTAAAAATAAATTTTTCTGTTCAAAGCCCTCTGGGTTGACCATAAAAAGATGGCTGGTACAGGGTGGAATCAGCAAAGGTTGTGTTTGGGCAAGACCTTCCATGCGCCACAAAACTTCGGCCAGGCTGCGCCGATCCCCGACAAGTTCGGCGGCTAAACCATCATTTTCATAAAATGTTTTTGTGCGAACGACAGAGCGAATAATCAGCCAGCCCAGGGGAGACAGTATGGCTAAGAACGGCTTTTGTTTATTATCTAAGAAAAAATTGGGGGGCCAAGCCTGATCTAAAAGCTGCCCCAATCCAACCAAAGTGTTTGCCAAAATGCTAGTGACGCCAAAGCCAAAAGTTTCCATCCGTCGAATATGGCCAATTTGATAAGCGACAACCGCCCGTAAATCCCTTTCAGTAAATCTTTTCAGTAATCCCTCGCTGATGCAGATACAGGGTTGCCTCCAGGCAATACCAATACAAAATGCAACTGCGGAGTTTTCTTCTAAAAGGTAAAGTCGTGGCAGGCGCTTCAATCCAAGTCGATAAGAATAATCTTGAATTAAGGGCTGAACGCCCCAAGGATCTTGGCCTTCCGACAAACGCACTTTTAATAAATTTAAAATATGGGCTTCGCCATAAAAAAAGATCAGTACATTTAAAATAATCGCCGACAGTAAGCCGACAAGTAAGCCCAGGCGATCACCCAGCCGATAGCCAAGGACTAAAAAGAAAAGGCAAATGCCAATGATGAAAACCCAGACTTTTGTAGAGTTAGAAACCATCCTAAAGTTGTCTCCCAGGTTAGGGTCCTTTAGCAAGCAG
>JAYWDA010000095.1:0-5717 GCA_043780105.1 Pseudobdellovibrionaceae bacterium
ACGGAAAACAAAACTGAAAATAAGCAAGCTATCCTTATGAAATTTGTCATTGGAACGATGTCAGCGGCTGGAGAAAAGAAGATTTTATACACTCCACAGATCATTACTCTTGAAAATAAAAAAGCGGAAATTAAGATTGGCGATCAGCCAGGAAAAGAAGATCTTTCGCTGTCAGTTGTAGCAATTCGTAAAACTCTTTAAATTTCGAAAATAGGCTCATTAAAACTTAAAACAGACGTGGCCCCAGATTGGGGCCTTGCTCTTGTAAGCGTTGCCATAACCAATGATAATGTTTCAATTGGGTGCGCTTCAACGGGTGGCCTTGGGTGTAAAATTCATAGATGGCTTCAACTTCAGAAACATCGATACGGGCAAATCCTTCAAGGGCTGTCGCTGGTAGAAGATTAAAAAATCGCCTTGTCTCAGAGCCGTAAACTTCAGACAAGATATAACATTTTTTTTGATACTGAGCTTTACTGATTTTTACACTTAAGTCGGGATAGCAATTCCAAGCCGTGCTATACAGCTTCGGATGTTTTTTAAAACTTTGATGAACAGAGTAACAAACATCTTGATGATGAGGATGGCCATACTCGCCAAGAATTCCATGCGTGAAAATTTCATTCGGCTTTGGGAGCGTGCTGAGATATTCAATCAGCTTTTCGGTCTTCAGTCTTTTTTCAAAAATATCTGGGAAAGAAAGCCATTCAATCTGTTTTACTTTTAATAAGGCACAAGCCTTTTCAAATTGTTTTTTTCTGATAAGACCTTGGTCGTCGGCATTTCCGTCTGTCACACAGACTATTTTCCAGGGAAGGCGCCGGCGAGAAAGAATCAGTCCACCGAAAAATATTGTTTCATCATCCGCATGAGCAGTGACGACGAGATTATACTTTGAATTGGATTTTGGCGTGGACATTAAGCGGCTCCCCAAAGCATCATTAAAGCATGGAAATGAAAATCTGCAAAGACTCCGGCGAGCTAGCCACAGAAACGTCGAGTTGGTGCCTAGATAAAATAAAAACAACTCAAGCTAGATCCATTTATCTTCCTGCTGGCAACACGCCAATTCCTGTTTATCAGCAATGGACCCAAAACCCCCCAGATTTTCTAAATAAGCTGAAGCTGATTCAGATTGATGATGTTCTGACAGGTTCCAAATCAGGAATATTTAAAGAGTTCTTAATGCAGCATCTTCCCAAACAGAAAGAGCACTTCCACTGGATCGGCGACAAATATAATCAAGCCGACTTAGCGATCCTTGGTTTAGGACTGAATGGGCATATTGCGTTTCACGAACCTGAGCTTCCGAAAAACTTTTATTCTGGGTGCGTGCGCCTGAGTGATAAAACTTGTGAAACTTTAAAGGTCGAACCCGCAACTTGGGGTGTGACCTATGGAGCCTCGGCTTTTTTAAAAACAAAAGCTATTTTGATACTTGTTTCAGGCGAAGCCAAGCGAGATGTTCTGCAGCGATTTCTAAGAAAAGATCCGACTCTTCCAGCCAGCGCTTTGCACGAGCACAACGATTTTACAATCTTAGCGGATCGCGCGGCCTCTGGAAATTAAAGTTTAGCTATTCAAGCCATGTGTTTTTTTCTCCGCAGACAGCTGGAGCAGGGGTGCAATTAAGAATTGTGCCGACAGATCTATAGGCATTACTGATGCAAGCTTTATAAACTGGATTTCTTTCAGTGCAAGATGGAAAAAGAATTTGCCGAATGTGCGCCGGACGCAAGGGCGCTTTAGGTGAGCCATCGGCATTGGTCAGCGGAAAATAACGAGAGTAAGCTTGCTCGTCAGACATAATGCTGTCTGAAATCGAGCGGCAGTTGAAAGAACGAAGGCCTTTGGCGTTGGGTCTTGGGTCTTCAACATATTCGTCCCACAAACCCATCAAATGAAGTGACTCGTGAACAATGAAAGCACAGTCATTCATATTTTTAAGATTATATTTTTTTAAATAACTGCGAAATTCCGGGTCTTTTGTGATCTGAATATTAATCTGCCGTGGCGATGCAGAAACACCCAGTAAAATCTGAGGAGTCATCAACGATGAATATTTTTCGTTAAACCAAGCGAAGCAGGCTTTGGCACGCTCTCGACCCTCTGGATTTTCTTGGGATTTATTCTCCTGAGCCCCTAATGGAGACGTCTGACTGACCATTTCAAAAAATTTGGGATTCACTTCCAGCAAATATTTTTCGTCGGGAAGTTTTGTCACCTGATAGGAAATTTCAGGCGCACCAAAAAAACCAATCATCGCATGGGCCGAATAGGAACGTGATTCGCCAGTTTGATAATCCGCGCAGTCTTTTTCAGCAGCAGAAGCAAAACACGAGAAAATTAAGAGAGCTAAGGATAAACGTTTCATGCACATATGCATTGCAAGGCGTGCCAATAGGGATTTCATTGCCAGGAAAAATAGGAAGGATCTTACCGTGGCCCTGGTGACCAAAACTTTGACAATGGGTGAATTTATTCTAGTGTAGCGGAGTCGAGCTTCTAATTGAACTCCGCTGCGGAGTTCGAAAGTTAAATAATATTTTGTAGCGTTGGAATTAAAGAATCCTGTTTTTTTAAATCTGCGTTATTTAATTTATTTTTCTACTTTTTGTGAAATTCTTCTTGCGGGTTGTTTTTGCCCCGCCCAATTAAATTATATTGGAAGATAAAAATATTTTTAATCCCGGTGGCATTAGTTTGAAATCCTCTTGAAAACGGCGATCCGTGCGCCATTCAAGCGCCAAATTTCGAATCTCCTTGCTTGTGAAGGAATCACAAAAAAACCTAAAATTTGCATTCAAAATTCCATGTTATGGTCCTTTTAGTTTTTTAAAAGGAGACCGCATGCAATCCGATATGAATTTGTTACCTGAGTTTAATTTGAAATATACCTCTAATGATGAGCTTCTTTATAGAACGGAACAACTTGTTCAAACCGAGCGTAAAATTATGCACTTAGTTCTGGCGCATATTCTAGAGATTATGAATCGTAGGCTTTATGCGGATCTTGGATTTGATAGCATGTACACAATGATGACTAAAAAATATGGTTATTCAGAAGCTTCTGCCATACGTCGAATTGATGCGGCTAAGCTTTTAAGGTCAGTGCCAGAAGTAGCTGACAGACTTAAATCAGGAACACTTAATTTATCGCAAGCTTGCCTCTTACAGAAATGCTTGGAATCGGATGCGAAGAAGGGTGAAGCAACTTCACCTGCCAAAACCCAAGAAATCTTAGAAAAGCTTGAAACCTGTAATGGCTTTGAAACCAGACAAGTCCTTGCTCAAGAGTTTGATATACCGATAAAAATCCAAGATATTGTTAGACCCCAAAAAGATGAATCAGTTCGACTTGAAGTTTCTTTTACTAAAGAGCAATTCGAAGAACTTAAACAAGCCAAAAATTTTCTATCGCACGTCGTTCATAATGGGTCGTGGGCGGATGTTATCACCGCACTTGCTTCAAAACTGAATCAATCCAAAATGGGGAAGCAAAATAAATTATCCGGTCCTGTAAAATCTGATTTGGGCTCCGCTACGGAGTTTAGGAATTCAATTGTCCAAGGCCCGTCCGCGGCGCAATCCTTAAAAAAGCGTAAAGCTTTTTCTGCGCATTTAAAAAGGGAGGTCTTCGCAAAAGCAAATGGCTGCTGCCAGTACGTCACGCCAAATGGCGCCCGCTGCGGTTCTCTCTTTCAAGTTCAGATTGATCACGACACGCCCGTGACCTGGGGAGGATCCAATTCGATAAATAATTTGCGGCTGCTTTGCCGAACTCACAATCTTTTGATGGCTCGGGAAATGAAACTGATCCACTAGGTTGTTGAATTGAATTTAATTTTTTTGCAGGGGTGTGCGTGCTTTTCGGAGAGCGACGTTATTTAAAATCGCGGTCGAGGACGGTTTTTCGGCCTTCTTGGCGGGCGCTGTCGATGGCTTCGTCGCATTTTGCGCGGACGAAATCAGATAAAACATCCATCACATCAGCTGAGGTGTTCATTTCAGATTTGGCGCGAATATAGTCTTTTAATTTTGAAGCGACGATCAGGATTTCTTTCGGAAGAGCAGGCTTTACATAGGTGGCGGGTGCAGGTCCACTCGTTACGATTCTTCGAACTCCGGCTGCTGCGGCAGGAGCCGCTGGAGACTCCATGGAAACAGCGGCAGCGTCGCGATGTCTAGCACCAGGAAGATGATTTTCCCAGCACTCCATTTTACAAAAAACGTAACCTGTTCTTTGGCCATTGCAGGAAGAAACGCTGCAAATATAATACTTCTGCTTGAAACCAATGTCTTTCTTGCAACTGCTGCATTTTCGCCAGTGGTCTTGGACTTCCATTACGCGTTCCTCATTAATTAAAGTCCATCATTTCGCCATCTGGCGGGCGTAAACCTTTTTTCTTAATTTTTTCCACTAATGTCGTGCGATTCAGCTTTAACAAAAGAGCCGCTTGATTGCGATTCCATCCGGTTTTTTCCAGGGCACGCATAATTAGGGCATTTTCATACAAATCAACGGCCGAGTTAAAATCTAAACCATTCTCAG
This sequence comes from Pseudobdellovibrionaceae bacterium, assembly GCA_043780105.1. Classification (GTDB taxonomy): domain Bacteria; phylum Bdellovibrionota; class Bdellovibrionia; order Bdellovibrionales; family Bdellovibrionaceae; genus JAYWDA01. The sequence goes on from JAYWDA010000095.1 coordinate 4,553, forward strand.
GAATATCCACGCAACCAATTTCGCGGGAGGCATTGACCGATGCACGGTATTTAACGGGAAGATCGATCACCGCAATTTCGCCGTGACCTTTTAAAATCGTCAAACGCTCAATCAGATTTTCTAGTTCGCGAATATTTCCTGGCCAAGCATAATTCATCAGATTTTCCATCGCATCGGCAGCAAAGCCTGTGATTTTATGACCTTTATTCCGACGGAAAGATTCTAAGAAGTGATTTAGCAAAATAGGAATATCAGAACGTCGGTCGCGCAAGGCAGGAACTGTGATCGGAATCACATTTAAGCGATAATATAAATCTTCCCGGAAATTTCCTTTTTCAACGGCATCTTCTAAATTAATATTCGTCGCAGCAATCACTCGCACATTCACTTGCACAGTTTTTGTGCTGCCGACAGGTTCAAAACATCTTTCCTGCAGCGAGCGTAACAGCTTTACTTGTAAATTGGGTTGAAGATCACCGATCTCGTCTAGGAAAATAGTTCCACCATCAGCCAATTCAAACCGGCCGATACGATTGGACACGGCACCTGTAAAAGCACCTTTAATGTGGCCAAAAAGTTCACTTTCTAAAAGTTCAGCAGGGATCGCGCCACAGTTAATGGCTATAAAAGGGTGCTGTGCGCGATTGGAATTATAATGAACAGCGCGTGCAATTAATTCTTTGCCGGTGCCAGATTCGCCAGTGATTAAAACTGTCGAATCTGTATCAGCGACTTTTTCGACCAAACTGAGGGCAAACTTAATCGCATCGCTTTGTCCGATGATTTGTTCGAATCGATATTTTTTATTCAGCTCTGTGCGAAGTTGCTGATTTTCTTGCTGCAGCTTTTTATGGGTCAAAGCTTTTTCGATGACACTTAAAAGCTCTTCTAAATTAAAAGGCTTAGTGACGAAGTGAAAAGCGCCTTTTTGTGTGGCTTTGATAGCAGTTTCAATTGAACCATGGCCTGTTAAAATAATCACTTCCGCTTGTGGATACAGATTTTTTAAGTAGGTCATAAATTCTAATCCGTCGCCATCCGGAAGACTCAGATCAACGATCGCTAGATCGATGCCGCTCTCTGTTTGACACAAAGTTTTTGCTTCTTCGATTTTGTGGGCGGTGATAACGCTTAAGCCTTTTCGATCTAAAACTCTGAAAAGGGC
>JAYWDA010000096.1:0-1873 GCA_043780105.1 Pseudobdellovibrionaceae bacterium
CCCGTTCAAAATTTGAACAAATGGTTGATGATCTTATCAAGCGTGCGACCGAAGCTTGTAAAAAAGCTCTGGCTGATTCCGGCTTAAAATTAACTGAAATTGATGAAGTTGTGTTAGTGGGTGGATCGACTCGTATTCCTGCCATCCAAAAAGCTGTTAAAGATTTCTTCGGTAAAGAGCCCAATCGATCTGTGAATCCCGATGAAGTTGTGGCTGTTGGAGCTGCCGTTCAAGGGGGCGTTTTAAGTGGCGACGTAAAAGACGTTCTACTTTTAGATGTCACTCCATTATCGCTGGGTATTGAGACCCTAGGCGGAGTGATGACAGTTTTGATTGAAAGAAACACAACGATCCCGACCAAAAAAGCGCAAGTGTTTTCAACAGCAGCAGATAACCAGCCAGCCGTTGATATTCACGTCCTTCAAGGCGAACGAAAGATGTCTTCAGACAATAAAACTTTGGGTCGTTTCGAGCTTGTTGGTTTACCACCAGCGCCGCGCGGAGTTCCACAGGTTGAAGTGGCCTTTGATATCGATGCTAACGGTATCTTAAGTGTTTCTGCCAAAGACATGAGCTCTGGAAAAACTCAGCAGATTAAGATCACAGCACAAAGTGGCTTAAGTGAAGAAGAGATTAAAAAAGCCGTTCGTGAAGCAGAACTTCATGCTGAAGAAGATAAAACTAAAACAGAAACAGCCCAAGTGAGAAATAACTTGGACAATATGATCTATCAAACTGAAAAATTAATCACTGATTCAGGCGCGCAATTGCCTGAAGGCGATGTCTCTTCAGCCAAAGAAACAGTTGCAGAGGCCAAAAAGCTTTTGGAATCTGCGGGTGAACTGACAGCTTTAAAAGCCACTTTTGAAAAACTTCAGGCGATCACACACAAGTTGACCGCTGAAGTTTACAAAAAACAGGGTGCGCCAGGAGCAGGAGCTGACGGTGCAGCAGGAGCCCAACCAGGTGCTGAGCAGAAAAAGCCAGGCGAAGAAGATGTGATCGACGCTGACTTTAAAGACGTTAACTAAAAAAAAGCTACCAACTAAAATTAAAGGCTGCTTCCGAAAGAAGCGGCTTTTTTTTGTCTCAAATAAGGACAGAAGAAATTCAACGGCGGCAATAATTTTTGGTTTGTGAGATCATCCTAAGACCGGTGAAAAACGCTGTACGTAGTTTCTTATGCATGATCTTCGGTCCCATTTACGCGGTTGCGGGCATTGAGCTTGCGACGACCGAGCGCTTTGATTTTCCCAAACAAGAGCTCGACAAAAAATATTCGTATCAAGAAATGTGTTCTTGGCTCCCAGATAATATCAACCGACAAAAAGATAGCACCACTGGGGTGACTCAATTTGCGGATAAAAGCCTGCAGCTGTGGTGGAATTCGCCCGAGGTGCAATCAGCACCGGTGGCACGAACAACCGACCGAGCTGAAAAGAAATTAAGAGCTGACGTCACAGTTCGTGATGAAAATAAAAGAGATCATCGAATTTCCTTAAAAGTAGGAGCCGTTCAGGGTTTAGCCAGTCTTAAATACTCAGGTTATACCAATCTTGAAGTGCGGTATGAAGCGCGGATTCAAAAAGCGGCGGTTGAAGTTTCTGAAAAAATCGGACTTAATAAAAAACTTATTTTTGGGCAGTATTTGACGCCCTTAGAGGCCATCACCAGCGCCGCACTTCGATGGCAATTTTAGGTTCTTGTCTGAGTTAAAAAATCCGTGCTATAAACACTGTATGTTTGAAATCGAAATGATCAATGGTGTCCCCGAAGTTAAACCTGAAATCTTCCAAAAGATATCAGGTCCCGTGCGTTTGATTGATGTCAGAAGCTCCGAAGAATTTATCGGAGAACTGGGGCACATTAAAGA
>JAYWDA010000097.1:0-3645 GCA_043780105.1 Pseudobdellovibrionaceae bacterium
TCGTCATTTCGCAAATGTTCTGGGTGCGCAGCAATGATAAGGGCTGAGCCTTTGATTTGCGAACCCAGTTGACGACGGCGCTCTTTAAAAATCTCAATTTTTTCAGCTGGTTTTCTCATGCTCAGTCTTTCTTAAAAGCCAAATCGGTTGGCGAATTGCTGCACCCAAGAAGCCGAACTTGCAGCCCCTTTTTGTATTATATCCCTTTTTCGATCAAAATCGAAGACCGTAAAAGCATCTAGGTTTAAATTTACGATTTGGTCGACCCCTGGCATTGGTTTCGAGTAGAAACCTGCAATTTCATTCCAAAACAGATTCTGAGGCGTTTCTAACTGGCCCGTGATGTTTTTCTGCATGCCCGGAGCGCCTAGTGAGTTCACCAAGACGATATAATTAGCCCCTTGCGACCTTAGATAATCGGCCACAATCTTTACTTCCCGGATCGCGCTGATGTTCGAGTTATGGGGCTTAAAGATTGGTGGATAGGCCAAACAATAAGGTAAAAGCTGCGTGAAAGGCCCTTTGTTCATCACATAGTTTTGATTTTTTGAGATGTTATAGGCAGGGCAGGCAAAGGGCAGTTTTCCCTGCTCGACGCTGAATTTTGAAATGGTTTCGTTGAAAAAACTCTTTAAAGCTTCGACGTCATTCATTTGTGCGCCCGAGACTAGGGATTTTTTTACGACCTCATCGCCCTTTACTTTCGACATCTGCCATTCGACATCGTTTAAAGATCCTTTCAGCGAATAAAACGCTGCGACAACCGAGCCCCACTCAATGCCGCCAACAGCTTGCACAGGCACTCGATATTTTTGCATCTCTTGCAGGAATCCGATCACTCCGTAAGTTCGCGCACCACCAGGGCCAAAAATAAAAGCGACTTTTAAAATTGAGGGCGGTGTTGCCACCGGTGCGGAATGATTCGAACTATCAGAAGGCAGGTTGGGCACAGGCGCTGGCAATGTTGCAACTCCGCCAGGCGCTGTCGGAATCACAGTCGGATTCTCTTCATGCTGAGTTCGCATTCGCAGGCTACTGCAGCTTGAAACAATTAAAAATAAAACGAGGACACTTATGTGCTTTTTAAAATTCATCTTAGCCCCGTCGTAATAAGTTAAATTCAACCATCTGATGCAAAAGATTGGTGTGTGGGTTTATTTTTTTAAGTTGGAATAAAGCTTCTTCGCTCAGCTCATTGAGTAAACTTTTACTTTCATTGTAGCCGATAAGCTTTGTAAAACTTCGATAGTCTTGCCCGACTTGATCATGATCCAAAATATCATCAGCCACTTGAAAGGCTAAGCCCAGCACTTCGCCAAATTTCCTTAAGACATCAATTTTAGCTTCTTCCACTCCGCAAATCCATCCCGCCCCTTGCAAAGGAACTTGAATCATTTGCGCCGTTTTCATTTTATGCACGAGTAATAATTGTTCAAACGACGGCTGATTTTTTTCAAAGTGCATATCCAGCACTTGGCCGCCGACCATGCCTCGGGCCCCCGATGCTAAGGCCAGCAAATTCACAAGCCGTCGAGCCAGCTCGGGTTGATCGGCATAGACTTCTGAAACAAGGAAAAAACTTTCTGTCAAAAGAGCGTCGCCCGAAAGCAGAGCCAGTGATTCACCGTAAACTTTATGATTGGTTGGCTTTCCACGGCGCATGTCATCGTTATCCATACAGGGCAGATCATCATGAATTAAAGAATAGGTGTGAATGAACTCGACCGCCGCCGCCCAAGGCAAAATACGGTCTTCGGGAGTGTCAAAAATTTCACCCACAAGTAACGCCAGAACTGGGCGAAATCTTTTTCCACCGGTGCTGATCGAGTATTTCATGGATTCACGAAACTGCTGCAGCGAAGACTGCTCAGGCAAGTCGATGGCTTCAAAGTACTGTGTCAAAAAGTCATCGATCTTATGAAGTCGACTTTGAAATAAGTTATGAAAGTTTTGTTCAGCGTTCAATCACGCGTCCTCAGGTTTAAATTCCTGGGTCACGGCTTGCCCCTTGTCGTCGACACCCATTAAAATCCGAACTTTATTTTCAGCTTCGCTCAACCGCTGATGACATTCTTTTGAAAGTTTGACGCCTTCTTCGAACAGCTTCAGGGATTCATCTAAAGATAATTCTCCCCGTTCCATTTTGCCTACGATTTCTTCGAGGCGGACCAAATTTTTTTCAAAGTCCATTCTCTACTCCTTTTTCACAGTCTCAACTGCGACTTGCAACGATCCTTGTGATAATCGAATATTTAATTGATCACCTTTTTTGACATCTTTTGCGGATTTAATGACGGCTTCACCCTTTGTATCTAAAGCATAACCGCGATCCACGACTCGCAACGGACTTAAGCTGTCTAATAAAGACATCTTATGTTCTAGGCGCTGTCTTTTTCGTTCGAAAACATTCTTCCGTGCTAAATCCAATCGCAACAAAAGCTCATCGTTTCGCTGGGTCAACTCTTGTAACTTTTTTTGCGGATCCACTAAGGCGTTTCTTAGTAGGGCCAACTTCTGCTTGAAACCCTCTAAGCTTCTTTTTTTAGAAATCACTAAAAGCCTTCTGAGCTGAAGAACTTTTTGCATCAGTTCATCTGAACTTTTTGCGACAAGTTCTGCGGCGGCTGAAGGCGTTGGCGCTCGAAGATCAGCGACAAAGTCCGAGATTGTAAAATCAATTTCATGCCCGACGGCAGAAATAACAGGGAAAGGACTGGCAACAATCGTTCGTGCTAAAGTTTCGTCATTGAAAGCCCATAGATCTTCAATCGATCCACCGCCACGGCCAATGATAATCACGTCAACACCAGGAATCGTCCAAGCTCTTTTTAAAGCGGCAACGATTTGTTCGGCTGAACCTGCCCCTTGCACCAAAGAAGGAATAACAGTGATTTGAATTCCGCGAGCTCTTCGACTTAAAACATTCATCATATCGCGAATTGCAGCGCCTGTTGGCGACGTGACGATGGCAACATGTCTTGGGTAAGCAGGGATTGCGCGCTTTCTTGCACTTTCAAACAAGCCTTCTAATTTTAATTTTTCTTTCAGTTGCTCGAAAGCTTTCTGTAAAGCTCCGGCACCCACTGGCTCCATCAAGTCACAAACAATCTGATAAGACCCGCGCGGCTCAAAAACGCTGATGCGTCCACGCACTAAGACTTCCATGCCATCGGTTGGGCGAAATTTCAATCGGCTATTATTTCCCCGAAACATAACGGACGAAATTTGCGAATTTTTATCTTTTAAACTGAAATAGAAATGGCCCGAAGTGTGCGCTTTGAAATTTGAAATTTCGGCCTGCACCCAAACGACTCCGGTCGAACCTTCAATCAATTGTTTCACCTGAAGATTTAACTGATGGACCGACAAAACAGTTGGACTATTTGCCGAGGTATTATTGGCCCCAGCACTCTCAGATGTGACGGTCGTCGTAATATTTTCGCTCATTCAGAGTGCAAGCTAATTAAGGGCTGCAGGTCCGTCAACTGTTAACCATTTCTGAAATTAAAATTGCACCCAGATATTCTGTAAGGACCATGCGCCGCCAAGGAAAAAGCAGATCCAGGCCAGTGGTTTCCGCTTTTCGATCTGTTGAAACAGCGGGTGGGCCACAATCTTAGCCTGCTGAAGGCTTGGAAGTGCTTC
>JAYWDA010000098.1:0-5194 GCA_043780105.1 Pseudobdellovibrionaceae bacterium
TTCACAGACGGTTCAAGGTCAAACGAAAGCTCATCGCTTAACCAGTATTTGGATTCGAGATTTAATTTAGATTCAAAAAGTTGTTGGTTTGCAATCTGATTTTTTGCGGTTGTGCCTTCGCTCAGGCTGCTGCCTGAGGCTTTGAACTGCCATTTTAAATCTAAGGTACGCTCAGAAGAGTCGTCGAACCGATTTCGGGTTAACCACTGGCTTTGAGTTTGTGCGTGGGCTTGGGAAACAGAGAGGCCAATAAAAAGCATCAAGGACGAGATCAGTCCCGTAAAAAACGCCTTTTGTGAAATGTGAGGCAATTTCTGCCGCATAATGACCACCCTTATCCTACTAACTACTTCAAAAGCCGTGCTCAAAAGAAGGGCTCTAAGTCCTTGATAGCTGAAGAGTAACTTATGAGGGCATTGACGATGTGACAAATTGGGCGAACAGGCATTGCCAAGTGTTGTGAGGGTGTCTCAATATGAGGCTATTTCTAGAGGCCTTTCCAGGCAACGTTATGTGCAACATGCGATAGAAAACTCTATGTCTGGAGATAAATGAGTTTTTGCTGCGGATGTTGCCGTGGGAGTTGGCTCCGCTGCGGAGTCGTGAAATGCACAAAAAATCTCTAATTTAAAACGGATTTTGTAGGCAAAAGCGTTTGTGCAATTTTTTGAGTGGCGCCCGTTCGCAGGGTCACGATTGCAGCCATCGCTTTACGATCGTCAGCGGTCAGAGCCTGACTAGCTTGCCAAAAAACTTCAATATCCTCGGAAGACTGCGCGCAGCGAACGAGGGTTTGCGGAGAACCATTCGTAGGCCAAGAAATATCCTGAAACTCTAAGGCTTCGCGATTATTTTGATGAAAAGGTCCAACGCAAACAGGAAGTCCACAGGCCAATGGTTCCATCACCGAATGAACTTGCTTGCGAAAAGATCCGCCGACAAAAGCGGCGGTGCCCCAAGTGTAAAGCTCAGCTAAAATTCCAATTTGATCGACGATCAAAACGGGTGATGTCCAAGGCTTATTTTCGCTATAAAATTGGCAGTCGATTTTTTTAGATATTAAAAAGTTTTTAATTTTTTCCAGCCGGTCCCTTGAAATTTCGTGAGGGGCCAACAGAAGTTGAGCGGAATTTTTCAAATGGCTTTGCACAAACCAATCTAATAAAACTTTTTCGTCCTCGGGCCAGGTGGATCCAGCGACAAGAATTTTAGAATCAGCCGCTGGTCTTGAGTTTTCATTTAACTTCAAAGGATGAGCCAAACGATAAAATACCTGGTCATAGCGCGTGTCACCGGCAACAACAGAATTTTTAAAGCCACAATCCTGCAAATAAGTTTGATCATCCATCGAAACCACAAAGACTTGCGACAGTTGATCCAAAGTCCAAATAGTTAAAAATCGAGTTAAACCTTTTAAACGTGAACTAGTTTTTGCGAAAGTTGCAGAAAATAAGATGGCTGGAATTTTTTTAAGTTTCAGTTGATAAGAAATTTCTGGCCACACGTCAGTGCGGGCGAAGTAGACGGCTTGCGGCTGCACTCGATCAAGAAATTTCTGACAAGCTGTGATTGAATCCCATGGCGATGGACCCCACGCATCCACTTCCTTCATTTTAGTTAGGATTTTTTTAGCTGACGGCGACGAGTAAGTGACCACAATAGGAATTTCGGGAAAGTGCTTTTTAAATTCTCGAATCAACGGGCGCGCATATTCAATTTCCCCACTGGCGGCGTGAATCCAGATCGGCGCAAGTAAGGTCGTTCCAGGATTTTTAACATGAATCCACCAATCTTGGTTGCGCTCCTGAGAAATGATCTGCAGTTTGCCACGAGCCAGTGGTCTTGAAATAAATAAAATCAAGGTCACCAAAGGCACAAAAATTCGGCGGTAGAAAAGAAATAAAGCGGTTCCCACTAAAGGGATTCCAAAATTTTAACGAGCTCACTGCGAACTTGGGCGGGCAAAATATCTTTCAAACATTGTTGGAAATTGGGATTCACACAAGGGCCTTGCCCATGCTTGCTGCAGGGCCTGCAGGCAAGATTCAATTCAAGAATTTTTGTTGTTGTCCGTGAAGGAAAACCAAAAGGAGCCGGTCCCATCAGGGCAATGGAAGGCAGACCCAATTGTTCGCCCACATGCAAAAGGCCGGTGTCATTGCTAACCAAGGCTTTTGCATTTGCAATCACCGAAGCACTTTGGCGCAAGTTGGTTTTTCCTGCTAAATTAAAGACCCGATCGGGCGCGACCAATACGAGCTGTTCTAAAAAAGTATCTTTATCGCCGCCCAGGAGAACAAAATTTTGTAATGGCAGACTAAGGATTAAATTTTTCCAATGTTCGACGGGCCAACGTTTTAATTCAAAGGCGGCCGAGGGAGCCAACGCGATAAAATTTTCGGGCAATTCTTTTTTTCCTTCTAAGATTTCATAGCTGTTTAAAAAAAGCTGTGGAACTAAAGGCAATTTTAATGAAAGACCCCAGGCTTGCAAAGGCTCGATAAGATCCCTCTGGCCCGAGAAAGGCTGCTGAAAAGTGTTAATGCGGAATCTGAAAAGTAAAAGTCTTTTCCATCTTCGGATAGACCGTCGCAAAAGTTGCGGACGCTGTCCAAGCCAAGGAAATCGTAAAAATAAGGTGATCAGATTTGAACGTAAATTATTATGAGCATCGTAAACGCGAGTAAACTGTTCTTTACGCAAGTTTTTTGCGAGATTAATCAAGCTAGGTTGACCTTGTTTTTTTGAGAACTCCCAAACCTGGTCGATCGCTGGATGATTTTTAAGGAGGGGCGCCATGTCTTCTCGAGTGACCCAATGGATTTCGCAATTTGGAAAATGTTCTTTTAAAACAGTGGGAACACTCAAGCATTGAGTGACATCGCCGAAGCTAGAAAATCGAATGATTAGAAGCTTTTCTTGGAACATGAGGTTGTAGATTAGCAAAAGCGTTCTTCTCGGTCAAAATATACAGGCCATTTAGCAGCTATCTTTATAATTTTGCTGGCTTTATTGCTTAATGAAAACTTCTTTGATAAGTCCACCGCAGAACCCCCTGGCGAACCTATCGACAATAACTTGAATTTTGCCAAACTTTGTCGCTAAAAAACCGTGAGTAACACTTTATGAACTTAGGGGACGGCACGAGGCTTGTACTAGAAAAGGGCTGATGCGACATCTTTTGACTGCTTTTTTATTTTTAGGGGCTTCTTGCTTTGCGTTCGCACAAGGCTCAAACACGCTTTCAACGGCGTCCAAAGAAAGCTTTCAGCCACAGATGCGCCTTTGGAATGATTCATTTATCTCCAGCGATTACGAAGCCACGGCAGCCAAGAATTTTGGGTTTTTAGGGGCGTCTTTGATCACGCCGAAAGATTCGCCTTGGCTTGTTAAAATGGACATCGATACGGCGTTTGCTTTTAATGCTCCACTCTTAAGTTATTTGAATTTTAAAGACACTTACTTTGATGTGACATTTGGTGATACCAGCGCAGGCCCTGTTCCGCGACTTCAAGTCGGTCGGAAAAGATCCGATTGGAATCAGGCGGATCAGCGTTGGAACTTAGGAGCTTGGGAGCCCGTTTTTAAATGGAATCCACTCACTCCTGAGCGTCAGGGTCTCACAGGATTATTTTTGCTATTGCCTTTTGAAAATGTGGATCTTGAATTAATGGGTTCGCCCTTTTATCTTCCAACGCAAGGACCGAATTTTCATGTCTCTGAAAATGGCGAATTCGAAAAAGGTTCGCCTTACTTTATTCCACCTGCCGAATCGGTGCATATTTTTTCTCAAACTTCAAAAGTTGAATATAATTTAGAAAAGCCCAATGAATCACAAGTTGTGCTGCAAAGGTCCTATGCGACTCGGTTGCGATTAAAGAACGATTCTTTTTATATCCAAGGAAGTTACGCTTTTAAACCAATGAATGAGCTGCCTTTGGCCTATAACGGCCTTCTTGATATCGCTCGCGATCGTGGAGTTGTGGATATTTTAACCTCCGTTCAATATCATGAAATCACGGGCGCTGATCTAGAGTGGCATACAAAGTCTTTTAAATTTGGAGTGAGTAGTTTTCGCGATAAGCCTTTTGGAAAAGCTGAATTTCCGAATGAAGAAAAATGGACAAGGCCTGTTTATAAAGAGGCCCTTGCGACAAGCCCTTATTTTGATCTCAATTTCGCTTCAGGTTGGGTGGCAAAAACGCAGTACATCTTAATTACCGGAGGCGAAGTTGAAGAAGTTGGCCCCCTAGCTAACCCAAATCGCGCTTCCATCACTCGCAGGTATCCCTTCACGCAAGCACAAAGTCTTGAAGTTGAATACCAAGGTCGTCAATTTTTACATCGGCCATGGCAGAGCAGTCTTAACTATACCGTCAGCACTAAGAATCAGTTTGATATGATTCGATGGCGGGGAAGTGTTCAATTGAATAAAATGTGGAATATTTTCTCAGAAACTCTTGTTGTTCGGGCCCAGGCCATGACAAAAGAAAATCAAAATGATATTTCACAATTTGAAAATCATGATCGGCTTCTGGCCGGGGTGGCTTATGTTTTCTAAAAGGATATTTGCCTTAAGTTTATTTCTGCTTCTTTCCTCTTGCAGTGATTTTTTACGGGGGCCTAAACACGAACCGGAATCTCTGGACCTGCCGACGGGCGCCTTAGCGTGCCTGCAAAAGCTTCCAGAAAACTTTGCTAAAATTGAAAATGGCACGGCCACAGCCACCCAAGTTGACACGGACTTTCGATGTTTAGAGTCTGCTCTGATGTATTTTCAAGAACGAACCGTTGGCACCTACAAAGAGGCTTACACCGCAGAAGATTTTCGACGTTTCTTTGGAAAATACTTTTTAACTAAAAATAATATTTCAAAAAGTTTTGCCGATCAGTTAGTTCTTTTAAAATCGGCGGTGATCGGTGGCTCGCCGGGGCTTGTCTCAAAAGTTGAAGTGGTTCAGCTAGCTAGTTTCATAGGAGTTTTACGGGCACAGCTTATTCAGCTTTTACCTTCCCTGGAAGTGCTGATGCAAAAAGCTTCAACGGCGGACCAGGGGCAGATTGACCAGGCCATGGCCTCTGTCAAAGTGGCTGGCCAGGCCTTGCTGAAAGTTTCGGCCTTACATAAATCAGAATATACCTTTGAAGATCTGCACGGCTTAGCCGTTGAGGTAGGATCTTTTATAGGGCTTCA
>JAYWDA010000099.1:0-1705 GCA_043780105.1 Pseudobdellovibrionaceae bacterium
GGGTAAACACGCTTCCATTCTTCAACAAAAGACAGGCCTTTTAAATCCCAGGCTTTAATTCGATCGGCTTTTTCCCTGGAAATTCGTCGCTGGATCCACACAAATCTTTTGGCCGGATCTTTAATTTTTGTATAAATTCCTTCGAATCCAACGCCTAGTTCTTTCGCCAGTAAACTTGCGGCTGATTTCTTCTTAGCAATTAATTTTGGATCAGCGAACAAGGAAAATGCCGGCGTAGAAAGCGCTAAATCTCGACCATTACGGTCTAAAATAGCACCTCTGCGACCTTCCAGTTTCACAACTGTTTGAAATTGCCTTTGCTTCAGCTGAGTCAGCTTTTCATTGGGGAAAACTTGAATAAAGAAGGCTCGTAAAATAAGAACGGACCAAAAAAATGTAATGATTGCGAAAGTAAATATAATTCTTTTTTTCAAGTTACATTTCCTTCCTTGAAAAAGAGCCACCCTCGATCGATAAATGGATGATTTGATTCGCTTCAATTTTTTTAAGCGTCAGCTTCCTTTGCGCCCAAGAATCTAAAAGTTGCGGGCGAGTGACTTTCGCTAAAATAATTTCAAAGCCTCTTTTCTGATCGACTAATTTTTTGTACTCAGAAGTGGCTTTTAAAATTTCGTAACCCAGGCGGCGTTCTTCCATACGAAGAAAAACAAGAAATAAAAGGGATCCAATAATTAGCAATAGACTTACAAACGGTTTAATAGACTTCAGATTCTCGGCGTTCATCCTGAACATCCTTTACAAAAACACGCAGTTTTGCGCTGCGAGCTCGGGGGTTTTTGTCACATTCCTCGTCCGTGGGAATCATGACTTTTTTAAACAATGGTTTTCCCAAAGTAGACTCTCTAAAAGCGTACTTCACAATGCGGTCTTCCAGGGAGTGAAAAGTGATAATAGCTAGACGCCCGCCCGGATTTAAAGCCTTAATCAGTTCTGGAATGGCTCTTTCCACAACGCCAAGCTCGTCATTAACGGCTAACCGGAGGGCCATAAAATAATTAGTGGCGGGATGGTAGCCCTTGCGGTGCCAGCCATCGACTCGCTCAATCAGACTAGAAAGTTCCTGAGTGGTTTCGTAGGGCTTTTCTTTTCGGTCATGGACGATCGCACGCACGACTCGAAAGGGTTTTCGAACTTCGCCGAACTTAAAAAATAAGTCATTCAGCTCTTTTTCAGACAGGCCGTTCACAAGGTCGGCGGCCTTTAATTCCTGCTGAGTGTTCATCCGCATATCCAAAGGCCCATGATGATAAAAACTAAATCCCCGATGGGCATCATCCAATTGCGGTGAACTGACACCTAAATCCAATAACATCATATCAAAGGAGCCTAAATTAAGATCAGAAATATTCGAAAAATTTCTTTGTAGGATAGCCAACTCTCCAGACTCGACGAAAGCCGAGAAGTTTTTGTTTGCAAACTCAACAGCCTCTGGATCTTGGTCTAAGGCGACAGCTTTCATTTTCGGCAGCATCATTTTTAAACAACGATAATGTCCACCACGGCCAAAGGTTCCATCTAAGTACTTAGGCTCTTCTTTAAAGACCGAAAAAATTTCCAAAATTTCGCGCAGCAAAACTGGCACGTGCAATTCAAAAGAATCAATTTTTTCCAACACTTCAGTAGGCTTCATGCTCAGCAAACTAAAAATAATTTCGTTGAGCGTCAACTGCAAATAACTTAAGCT